>CAIKXH010000061.1 GCA_903831335.1 Candidatus Uhrbacteria bacterium
AGATCGTGCAAAAACAAAACGTATCACATCACTTGTTGCTCTGTCTTGTATTCTTCTCCTGATTTCATTGAATACGCGCATTGTCTTCCTTGAAGGTCCTGATGCGCTTCATAAAGTCGTTTCTGTTTTAGAAGATTCAAAACGGATTCGCGAGCGCGTGCTTGAAATCGTTCCTGCAACCGGAGTTCTCGTGGTTGATCGATCAGATAAGCTTTTTTTTCCGGCACGTCATGTGATGGTGCCACTCAGGGCTGATCAGACATTTGCCGCCATGCCAAAGATCGCTGATCAAACATCGCTCTATTATTATGGGATAACTCTTCCGCCTTCGGACACAGATTTTTTGAACCAGCAAAAACTCGGACCGCTCGGATTGCGCATTGAATTTATTGAATCCTTTGGAGTGGAATCTTTATATCGTATTATTCGTCCATGAACATTCTTACACGTCTCATTCAGATCGCTCTCACCCTGATTCCTATAGGAATTTTAGGGTGGTTGAGTGTGGAAAATTTTATTCCAAGCGGTACGTTTGTCGTACAACATCCGTTACAGAAAAATTCATCGTTTATCGACGCACTTGTTCCACAAGAGCGAGTGGGTGCGTTGAAAAAGGATGCGGAAGGGAATTGGTTTCAAACCATTGTGGGAGATCCTGCTTTTTTCTTTGTGCATCCGCATCGTACATTTGATACGGTTGATGCAACGGTCACATTCAGAAATACAAATACCCCTATAATCGAATTCGGTGCGCTTGCAGCACTTAATCCAGAGCGGTATGTTCTCGAGCCATTGCAAAACCTCATGATCGATCAATCAAGTTGGTCGCGCGTTTCAGAAGGGGACATGATTCTTTTGCAACGAAAGTCCACGTATAAATCGATCGCAGATTTTCTCGCGCATCCACCTTCAAGAGAAGAGGTCGCAACTTATCATGCGGACCTTTCATTTCCATTTCGGTTTCCGGCTTATACGGCGTTAAAGTCGCCCCAGACGATTCCTGTTTCCTTGCGTGGATCAAGTGTCATGAAAACATATGTAAAACAAGAGTCGCTGCACTTCATCTTTTCTTACATGGACATGAATCGTGATGAAGGGGCTGACGCATTAACGATTCTTGTTACAGACGAACAAGGTCGATCTGTTGCCGTGAGTCGTGCAGAGGATGATGGAAATACATCTTCAAATGACAAAGCGTCTTTGATAAAAACACTTTCTGTCGATACAACAATCCTTCCTGAAGGTGTCTATAAAATAGAGGCGCAAACAAGTCGCGATGTTTTTATACGATCTATTGAAACAACACAACAGAAATTAGTCTTTTTAAATGGTGTGTATCTCGGAGATGAAACAGGGTATCGGGATACGTTTTCTCCTGTTCTATTTTGGACAGAGGCAAAACGTTTATCCATGCAGACAAGACACGCAGAGAGTGTTCAGACTGTTTCGATCGGATCCCAGTCTTTGTTGATTCCAGCGCCCTATCAGTTGGTGACACAATCTGTAAAAGATTCTGGGCTTGTTCCGGTACGTGTCACAAAAGGAGATGTAGAAGTGATTGCGGATGCACCGATCGCTTTTTCACCTTCACAGTATTTTCGCCCTGATCCGGTTCGGTTGTTGCCACACACAGACCTTGATCAACTGCATGTGAATTACGTATTTGCCAAATACACTCCACCAACAGAGAAGGATGGATGGCTGACAGCAACCGTTCATTTGAATGCGCAAGCGCTGTTGCTTCACAAAGGAAGTTGGAAGTTCACATTTTCGACACCGAATATCATAGAAGAAAAGGCAAGCGTAGATGTTAAGGAGATTGATTTGGTGATGAAGAGGCCTCCGTTAAATTGGTAGGGGAGGGGCATGCCCCTCCCGTACGACACGCAATCGAATTTATGTTCCATTTTTCAACACAACAACAAGCGTCAATAGCATGCACAGGATTTTTTGTGAGTCTTTTGTCTTATGTGTTTTTTTGGATGGTGGATCTTGTGCGCCCGGGATTTGTGGCAAGATTTTTTTCCGTGCATATCTTTTTACTCGGCGTGATTGTGTTTGGTGTTTGGTGGGGCGCCGTGATCGAGGAATACTCGGATCGACCACGCATTCAGCAGATCATGGCAATGGTCTTTGGGTTCCTTTTTGCCATCATCACATGGAATCTCGGTTCCGCATTCGGTGGTTGGCGATTGATCGTAAGTGCTGTTGTGTTTTTTGTTCCACTGCTTGTGTTGCGATTAATAAGATATAAATAATTACATGTCATTCTGAGCCTCTCGACCATGCTCGAGATAAACTCCACGAAGAATCTCAAGTTTCTATTTTTTGTAAACACGAGATCCTTCGGCTAAACCGAGAATCGGTCGCTCAGGATGACAAAAAAACTATGGATACCATTTTTGATAAAATCATTCGTAAGGAGATTCCGGCAGAAATTCTTTATGAAGATGATCATGTGATTGTTTTTTTGGATATTTTCCCAGTGAACCCGGGGCACACGCTTTTTGTTCCAAAAGAGTCGTGTGAAAATATGATGTGCACATCGGATGACGCGCTCGCGCATCTGTTTGCTGTTGCAAAAAAACTCGCTCCGGCAATTTTAGAATCTGTCGGCGCGCGCGATTTTAATTTCACCACAAACAGCGGAGCGTTCGCAGGGCAGGTGATTATGAAGACACACTTTCATTTGATTCCAAGATTTGAAAACGATGGTCATAAGATGTGGGGGAGCGTGAATGCATCATTCGAAGAACTTGCAGAATTGAGAAAGAACATTCAATCGAAGATGTAGACAATGAAAAAACACGTTTCCTAACAGAACGCTAAATGAATTCGTATGGCAAGAGAACAAGGAGAGTCCGCTCCAGATCAATCTCTCGAACAAGATCGTGAGCAAGGATTTACAGAGGCACAGATTCAAATGATTCATCGTGCGACGGACTATAAGCAACTGAAACAATATGTGCGGTTCTTACCTGGCGACAAAACTCCAGAAGAAATAGAAGCACGTTTTCAGAAAGCGATCGCCTTAAAAGATCAGATGGTCTACGACGATCTTCAAACGTATCTTTCTGCATTTCACAAGCGTGCAGAATTAGCACGAGAAAAAGGGGAGGGATCAGAAGAAGATATGTTGGGAAAAGAATATGCACAGATGCGTGATACGCATGCTGATTTGATGCGGGATTTTGAGATTGCAGACGAGAAAGTGGGAACGGTTGAACAAATGCAAATTCGCACAAAGGTTTTGAAACAGTCGGAGAGCGGCTTAGATAAGCGTGAGACAGAAATACGAACAACGATTGGTGCACTCGAGAAACAAAAAAAAGATCTTGAAAACCAGAGGGGGATGTTTGGACGACTCTTTAAATCAAAAGCAGATCAAGAAATTGAACGAGAGCTTCAGATGATCGAAAAAAAGATTCAAGAAGCAAAAAAAGAACATAAAAAAATTCGTGCCGACTTTAAGCGTGTTCAAGAAAAAGCGACATCTCTTATCGAAACAACAGATTCTGTTTTTCGTGGGATGGGTGGATACACCTCGTTTGAAGAAAAGAAGAAGCAGCGAGATGCGTTAAAAGAACAGGTTGCAGGTTTAGATTTGCTTACGTTGTATCAGCAAAGACAACAAGATGGTTTTGATCCATTGATCACACATGCAAAATTTTACTTTTCCTCGCCAGATTATTTTGCGATCGATGATTATGATCGAATACGGTCGATCAATTTTGATCCAACAAAACGAACAGAACTTATTCTCACCGCAATCAATCCCATGCTTGATCTCGCAAAGTCCAGGGGAACAATCAAGACATAAAAAGCGCTCAAGCAAGATCTGTTTATTGACGAGATCGACAAAAATTCTTAGGATGCCACTATTATGAAGATTATCATTACAGGCGGGGCGGGGTTCATGGGTTCTAACATGATCCGTTACCTTTTGCGTGAATATAAGGATGTCGAAGTCGTCAACTTTGATGATTTGACGTATGCGGGAAATTTGTCGAATTTGGTTGATGTGGAAAATGATCCTCGCTATACGTTCGTAAAAGGGAACATCACATCCCGAGCGGATGTCGAACGCGTATTATCGACAGGTGTTGATTTGCTCATTAACTATGCGGCAGAGACGCATGTGGACAGATCGATTCTGGATCCGGATGCATTCGTGCAGACGAACGTTCTTGGTGTACATAATCTTTTGGAGGCGGTTCGAAAATTTAAGATTCCGCGCTTCGTTCATATTTCAACAGATGAAGTGTATGGCGCAGTGATGGAAGGAGAGTCTGATGAACAGTCGCGCTTCGAGCCTCGTAGTCCGTATGCGGCCTCAAAGGCGGCGGCGGATTTATTGTGCCACGCTTCGGCTATTACGTTTGGAACGCCGGTCATTGTGACGCACTCTGTAAATTTTTACGGTCCGTATCAGTTTCCTGAAAAGTTGATCCCACTGTTTACATCGAATTTACTCGACGGAAAAAAAGTTCCCGTGTACGGAGATGGTTTGCAAGTACGCGAATGGATTTTTACAGAAGATCATTGTCGTGCAATCGATTTGATCGCGCAGAAAGGGAATATTGGCGAAGCGTATAATATTGGAACCGGACATCGCATGCCAAACATCGAACTCATTTCTCGTTTGTTGAAACACACAGAACGTGATGAATCATCGCTCGAATATGTTCTCGACAGAGCAGGGCATGATCGACGTTACGCGCTCAATAGTCAAAAGCTGCGCACAGAACTCGGATGGGAACCAAAGATGCACTTCGAAGATGGAATCGCACAGACAATCGAATGGTATAAACAGCATCCAGAATGGGTTGCTAACTGTAAGTCAGGAGCGTACAAAGAGTATTACGAGTCTCAATATAAAGGAAAAGGACACACGGTTTAAATTATTCACGTTCTTGTCATTGCGAGGAGGAGTCTTCGACGACGAAGCAATCTTTACGCTTCGTATCGTATCGAAAAGATTGCTTCGTCGTCTCGATGGGAACATTGAGACTCCTCGCAATGACAAAACACTCTATGAAAATTCTTATTTTTGGAAAAGGCTATATTGGAAGTCGTCTTGAGCTTGCTTGGAAAGATGAGGCGATTTTTTCTGATGCCTATATCAACACAATTGAAGATGTAGAAAAAGAAATTTTGAAGTATCAACCAGACGCGGTGTTGAATGCAGCAGGTGTTCGGGGAAAACCGAATGTGGATTGGTGTGAAGATCATCAATTAGAAACCATGATGGGAAATACGGTTTTGCCGATTTTGATTGCGCACGCTTGTGCGAAACACGGCGTGTATCTTTTGCATATGGGATCTGGTTGTATTTATTACGGTGATTCTGTTCATGAAGATAAAGCTTGGAAAGAAACAGATCACGGGAACCCATCGGCTGTGTATTCACGCGCAAAGTGGGCTGCGGATTTGGTCTTGTCGACGCTTCCAAATGTGGGTATCGCTCGCATTCGCATGCCGATCGATTGGGTGCCATCCCCAAACAACATGATCGATAAATTGGCAACATACCCAAACGTCATTGATGTAGAAAATTCCGTGACCGTTCTTGATGACATGATTGATGTATTTCGTCAGATGGTGGAAAAAAAGGCAGAAGGTATTTTTCATGTGACGAATCCAGGCACGATGCGTCATCGGGAACTTGTTGATCTTTATCATGAGCAAGTAGATCCAACTCACACATGTAATTGGATTACAGAAGAGGAATTGGTTGAAAAGGGATTGGCAAAAAAGTTGCGCTCAAATAATTTTCTATCGAATGAACGATTGGCAGAATATGGCATTCACATGCGCCCAGTAAAAGAGGCGATTCGTGACACCATGCAAAAATACGCAGAAGCGAAGAAAATTGAGGTACGAGAAGAGGAATAAAAAAAGAGTGGAGCATTGACTCCGCTCTTTTTTTTGTGATAAGCCAAGGTCAGGTTGTTCCTTTCATGGGGTCAGAAATGAAGATCGATCTTCGCGTTCATGCTGTTCCAAAAGACGGGCGAGGCCTCATTGGGACAAAATCAGAAGATGCTTTTGCTCACACGTCATCTTACGCGCGTCCTTTCGTGGCGGTTGTGGCAGATGGGCACGGAGATCCTGAAGTGAACGAAGATACGTGTACTCTTGCGAGATACGTAGCTCGTCATCTTCGAGATCAAGCGGAAGCTCCCGCATGGAATGTGTGTCATGTGATCAATCAGAATGTGCTGAGGCAATTCGCTCGTTCAAAAGCGGGTGCTGTTGCAACACGCGTTAAGATTACAGAAAATGAGCTGACGGTTTTGTTTGTTGGAGATTGTCGATTGTATCGTTTCACTCCGGACAAGGCCTGTGCATTTGAACAGCTCACAGAAGATCATCATCCAGATCACTCAGGTGAATACGGTCGTTTGTTCCCATGTGTGAATCCGCAAATGCAGAATTCGCCTTTCCTGTTTCTTCCCCTTATGGGAACACCGAGTCAACTCGTGAGAGTATTCAAGAATGAGTTTGGGAAAACACACATACGCGGACTGCGTGTAACACGCAGTTTCGGAGACCCTGAAATGTCTCCCTTGGTGATTTGTGTTCCTGAAGTGAAAACAATTCCTCTCGAACCTTCAAAATGACACCTGTTTGCTCTGTGTTCGGACGGGGGAGTGGGTGTTGTCGAGAGAGTCTTTTCTTCCGTACAATCAAGATCAGGAATTCTGCTAGACGAACTTCGCCATCTCGTGTGTCATTACACACCGACCAAACCTGAAGATGATATAACAATTCTGCTTATTGAAATCTCGCCAAAATAGCTCAAAAGGTCTCTTGACCTTTTTTTGTTTTGTGGATAAGGTTCCCCCTCATGTCTTTTCGAAACGGTTTCGAATAGGTGTGGGCAAAACAGATCCATGTAAGATGGGTCTTGAGGTGGTCATGGCAAGGAAGCTTGCGTTGGTAGATGTTGCGAGGATGTCCGAAGCGGGGAAGAAGCCCGGATGGACTTCTCGTCCGGGTGCACAGGTCATCGCGAACGAAAATCCCAGCATCGATACGCGTGTTCTGCACGTGATGTGGTGTGATGCCGACAAGATTCTTTACGACCAGATCCTTCGCTGCGAGCGCGGCGGTGGCGTGTTCCTTCCGGTCGATCAGGACGGCAAGGTGGGCCTGCTCAAGCAGTGGCGGCCGCAGACCCAAGACATGAAGGCGTGGCAGGCGAGTTATCCGAACATGGATGTTTCGCTGCTTGGCCGTGAGTCGTGGGAACTTCCGCGCGGCTTTGCGAAGACGGGCGAAACGACGGCCGATACGGCAGTCCGTGAAGCTCAGGAAGAAACCCGGTCGGTCGTGACCTCGGCGAACAATCTCGGCGACGTGTGTGACAACACCGCGTTCAGTCCGCACCTGACCGGCATTCAGATCGGCTCGATCGACATGTCGAAGAAGCCCACAGACAAGCCCGACCCGAATGAGAAGCTTCTCGCTCCGGTCACGTTCTTTACGCTTCTCGAGCTCAAGCAGATGGTTGCCCGTGGAGAAATCTACGATGGCTACACTCTTGCCGCTCTCGGTCTCTACTTCATCCAGAAGTACGCCAAGTAGAATCGGTTTTCTAGCACCCCAAAAGAGGGTGTTTTTTATTTTCCCATTCATCTTGACTTATTTCGATTTTGGTGTAATTTACACCCTTACTCAAGTGTTTGAGTAAGGTCTTTTTCTTTGAAAAAAGGGAAATCAAATGACTTCAAAAGCTTGCGGATGGTGCGCTCCAAAACCGCACTTGCCGTTCATTGCAGACAACAACGGATTTTTTTCCGATTTTGATTGTGATCTTTCCTACGGGCTTGGTGTCTGTGGCGGATGTGGCGGACTCGGAATCCAAGTTGAGAACGAGGATTTTTCTGAACGGGCCAAGAAGATCATGCACCTTCGATTCGTTTATTGCCCGACAGATACTCGGTTGCCGACTCCTCCGATGTGTCTCCGATTGAGGGCTCTGAAAGAATTGAAGAAAGAGCTTACGGAACATTATCAGCTCTATGGAGAAGGTCGAGAATCTTACGCCAAATATCTGTTGGATACAAAACTCGATCAACTGGTCATGACTCATGAACAATCGATCGAAAAAGAAGTTGAGAAATACACACAAACGCCAGATTCACCCGATGAACAAATCAAAACATTTCGTCAGGCGATGCTTGCATCAGTTCGGGGTGATCTCGAGCAAGCAGAATCATTGTTTCGTACACGATCGGAACAAATACAGAATTCGATTGTTTGGCATGACTATGGAACATTCCTGGTTATGTATAGACGAGACGTCGAACGTGCTATCGAATGCTATCGAATGAGTTGTGCACTCGAACCGAAGAAATCTCTGCATTTCATTCAATTAGCCCGTCTTCTTCTGTCGTTCGATCGCGACAAGGAAGCGGTGCTATTTCTTCGCCAAGCGACAGAGTGTGAGGATTTCGCCGACTGCGATGAATCAACACAACAACAAATCTCAACCATCCTTTCTTAGCACCCACGCAGGGTGTTTTTTTATTGCTAAGTTGACGAATCCTCCTAAAAAAGCGTAAAGTCGGCCTGTATGAAAGCTTTGATCGCTGCTGGGGGCCATGCCACCCGACTTCGTCCCATTACGTGGACACGCAATAAACATTTGATTCCGCTCGCGAATCATCCGATGTTGTGGTACGTGATTAAAAAGATTGTGGATGCAGGGATTACGGAAATTATTATCAATGTGAATCCGGGGGAGATTCAGATGATGCGTGATGGTCTTGGCGACGGATCTGAATTCGGTGCGCACATTCATTATCTTGAACAGCGTGGTGGAGCAAAGGGGATTGCGCATGCGGTTGCGAACGCGGAAGAACATTTGCGTGGCGAACGTTTCTTGTTTTTTCTTGGGGACAATATTATTTTGGGTGGCATCAATCATCTTGTGGAGCGCTTCGAGCGTGAGCAACTCGATTGTCTGATCGCTCTGTCGCGCGTAAAAGATCCACATCGTTTTGGTGTGCCCGTTTTCGATGACAGTGGAAAATTGATTCGCATGGTAGAGAAACCAAAAGATCCGCCATCACCTTTTGCTGTGACAGGAATTTACTTTTTCGATCAAACATACTTCGATGTATTCAAAACAACAAAACCATCCGCGCGCGGAGAGTATGAAATCGCAGATGTGATTTCTTGGTACATCGCAAACGGAAAAACCGGATCAGAAGAAATTACAGGTTGGTGGAAAGATACAGGAACACCAGATGCATTGCTTGAAGGGAACGCGCTCATTATGGATGATCTTCCGCGTGAAGATTTCTCTATTGAGGGTGATGTTCATGTAGACGCACAAGTCCAAGGACTTGTTTCTATTGGAAAAGGATCGCGTGTCAGCGAGGATACATTGATTCGCGGACCTGTCGTGATTGGAGAAAATTGTGAAGTGACTTCTTCATACATCGGGCCATATACGGCAATAGGGAACGGAGTAAAAATTCATGATACAGAAGTAGAGCATTCCATTATTTTCGACGGCGCCACAATCGATACAACGCGTCGCATCGTAAACAGTTTGATCGGAACAAATGCCACGCTCGTGGATTTTAAACGTACACATCCAAAAACAGGGCACAGACTTGTGGTGGGAGATAATTCGTTTGTGGAATTATAGGGGGAGGGGCGGAAAGGAGTGAGAAGGCGGAAAGGGCAGAAGGGAAAAATAAATAATATAAAACAAGAGATGTGCTCTCTTGTTTTTTTTGTTCCCATTCGCCCTTTACGCCCTCTCCACCTTTTCCAACCCTCTCCTCCCCCTACTTCTGCAGTACTCTCTCAAAGATCGTTGCTGGATCATTTCCTTTTTGTCCGAAGAAGAATAGACGCGACCCATCTTTGTTGACCCAGATATTCCTGATGGCATACCCGTCTACAAGCTTTGTTTCATTTCGTTCATCGCGACGATCGAGTTCAAGCGCATTGAGAACCGTTTCGCGACCATAAAGGATTTCATCTCCAAGTGGGTACCATGCAAGGTCTGTGAGTGGTTCGCTGAAACGCGTAATTGTTTCTGTTTGGTCTGTTGATGATGTGTAAATTTTGATATCGAATCCGTTTGAAAAAAGAAGGTGATCTTCTTTGGAAGACCATTTGGAAAAAAGAGCTTCTTCGTTCAGCAGGAGAGGATTTTTTTTGTTTGGGTCTAGAAGAATGATGTGGTGTCTGCTCACGTCTTCCAGTAATAGCGAAGGGGAAGGCGCGTGTAAGAATCGGTATTTTCCAAGAGGGAGGTAGGCAATAATGGAGGCGATTCCGTTTTCATCAAGATAAGAGAGAACGCTTTGATGGCTCGATTGAACAGCGAGGATTTTTCCATCTTTAATCTGAAGATCATCTGCGATCACATTTTTTGGAATGGTGACATCTGTATCAATTCCGAATGCGTGAAGTTCTGTTCCTGAGCGATAAATGAGTGTGTGAGCAGATCCAACATCAAACCACGCTTCAGACAAACTTTTTGAAGGAATATTGATGATTGTCTGATCAGAAATTCGGAGAAGAGTGAAAATGTTTTTGCTTCCGGATTCTTTTAAGAGTAGATACGCACCGTCTGGTGACCATGTTATGGAATAAAGGGATTTCGTTTTTAATGGTCGCTGAAGGAGTAATTTGTTTTGAGAAGATGTGTCTTCTTTCAGCCAGACCTCTAATGTACCTTTATTATTTGCAAGAAAGGCTATGCGGGAAGAGTTCTGTACAGCAACAGCAAGAACGGTTGTTTGATCGACGATTTGTGTGGGTTGACCATCAAGAAAAAGAATGGCGTTTGGAATAAAAGTGCTTTGGCCACTTACAATAGGAAGGGTTTTTTCCCAAGACGTGTATCCAGCTTTTTCTAGTTTAATTTTTACTTGTCCAGGAAGAATATTGTCTATAATCGCTGGTGTCTTTTTATCAGAAAGAACGGAATTCAAAATGACGGATGCTCCTTTTGGAATACTTGTTGCAGAAAGAACACCTGCCTTAACAATACGGGATGATCCGAATTCATATCTGTACCCTGCTGTGTAAAAGACAACGAGCGGGGCTGTAATAAGGAAGCCGATGGCAAAAACGGCAAATAATATTTTTCTCCAAAGATGGCTCATAATATGCTTATGATAGCGGAAAGAAGCACTTGTTTCAAGTTGACGCTGTTTGTTGGTCGGGGTATTGTTACTGTTGTCTATGAAAATTTCTGAAATAAAAAAATCCCCCTCAAAAGTTCTTCTGGTCCTTTTTTGTATCCTCTTTCTCCTCCTTACATTTAGTGGTGGATATTTTATCGGGGAATCGCATGCGGCGCGTACATTTGTCCCAGAAGGGGAAGCGCGTGTTGTTGGACAAGGGTCTCTTTCCCCTTCGCTTGCAAAGGATATTGACTTCAGGGATTTTTGGAACATCTGGAATCTTACAAAGGAGAAGTTTTACAAACAGCCTGTCTCTGATAAGGATTTGTACTACGGGGCATTGAAGGGGTTAGTTTCTGGACTGCATGATCCTTACTCTGTGTATTTTGATCCGGATGAAGCAAGGAAATTTAATGAAGATTTGAATGAATCCTTTGTTGGGATCGGCGCACAGATAGGGATTAAAGGTGAGAGGTTAACGGTTGTCGCTCCTCTTGATGATTCGCCTGCACAAAAAGCCGGTCTCCTCCCTGGTGACTGGATTGTCTCTATTGATAAGCTGGAAACGCTTGGCATGTCTGTTGAAGAGGCGGTTTCAAAAATTCGCGGAGAGGCAGGGACGGAAGTCGTGTTACAGATCAGTCGTAAAGGACTTGATCTTCTAAAGGAAATCAAAATTATCAGACAAAAAATTACCGTCGATTCTGTAAAGTGGAAAATAGAAGATGGAAATCTGATGACGATTTCTATTTCTACCTTTAATGGGGATACAGCATCGCTTTTTACAAGCACCATTCAAGAAGCACTTTCAAAGAATGTAAAAGGGATTGTTCTTGATTTGCGCAGTAACCCAGGTGGGCTTCTGACGTCTGCCGTTGATGTCGCTTCCGCATGGGTAGGGTATGAACCCATTGTTTCAGAAAAAGGACAGAGTGCATCGAATGTCATTAATGGGGTTACGGCCCCAAGATTACACGGAATTCCAACAGTCGTTCTTGTCGATGGAGGAAGTGCCTCTGCTTCAGAAATCGTTGCAGGTGCTCTGCAAGATTACGGGTATGCAAAACTGATTGGAACAACAACATTTGGAAAAGGCTCTGTCCAAGATTATCAAGAATTGCCTGACGGTTCCGCGATTAAAGTCACAACAGCTGAGTGGTTTACCCCAAAAGGAAAAAATATCAACAAAACAGGAATTGAACCTGACATAAAAGTTGAGTTTGATCTTGAAGCCTATAAAAAGAATGAACATGATAATCAAAAACAAACCGCTCGGGAAGTCCTCCTCGGAACGTATAAACCAACCACAGAGGTCAGTTCCTCCCAAGGGAAAAAATAATTTTTCTGGACTTAAAAATCTTCCTGCAGAAAAAGAAACTTCTGCAGGGGGTGTTGTGTTTAGAAGATCTAAAAATGGAATTGAGTTTGCGTTCATGAAAGATTCGTATGACAAGTGGACATTTCCAAAAGGCCGTGTAGAAAAAGGAGAGGTCCTGGAAGAAGCGGCAGCGCGTGAAACACTAGAAGAAATAGGTCTTGAGGAAATTCGATTTCTAGAAGAGCTTGGGAAGATCAGTATTTGGTTTCGGGATCGATATGAACAAAAAGGAAAATTGATTCACAAAGATATTCATTACTTTTTGTTTGAGACAACTCCTGATGCTGTGCTTACATTTGATCCATCGCAGCACACCTATGATGCAAAATGGGTGCCCATGAAAAAAGCATTACAAACATCAAGTTACTCAGACCTCGCGCCGATTATTAAAAAGGCATTAGGGTATATTCAAAAATAAATAAAGAACGATAAGTATGAATTAAGAATACGTGATAAGGTCTGTATTCATACTCCATCATTCTTACTTCTTTCTTCATCTTTTTCACATATGCAACCCCTTCAATTTCGTGGACATGTTGAGCGTGGTGAGGGTATCGCACGTCGCCTTGGGTGTCCGACAGCTAATATTGCCATAGAACAGGGAATTATCATTCCCGCTCTTGGTGTTTATGTTGGGCAAGCAGAGGTGGATCATGTGAAGTATCCCGCTCTTATTTGTATTAATGATGGCCGTACAGGAATCAATTTGAAAATGGAGGTTCACCTTCTTGATCAAGAAAAAGATTTGGCAGGGAAAATGTTGTCCGTTGTTTTGTTAGAAAAGATAAGAGATCTAGTTCCGTTCCCGGGAGAAGAGGCTATGACAGAAATGATTAAGGATGATATGGAAAAAAGTAAGGCTTGGTTTGAAAAGACCCCTGTTGATAACTTGGTCTCGTAAAAATCCCCGTAATATTCACAAATTTTTTTGAGGGTGCTATAATTGCCCAGTAATTCACAAATTATTTAAATAGAGATTCCTCCAGGCCTCGACTAACGAGAGCTGAATCAATCTCAACCTATCCTTATGGCAAAGATGACAAAGAGCCAATTTATCCAAGCAATGGCAGAATTGATGGCATGTTCAAAGAAAGAAGCATCAGAAAAGTGGGATCAATTCGTTGCAATGGTATATAAGGAAGTTAAGACAGGTGGTGAATTTAGCATCCCAGGACTCGGAAAGCTTGTTAAAAAGCAACGTGCTGCACGTACAGGACGCAACCCACTTACAGGAGCTGAAATCAAGATTCCTGCAAAGACTGTTGTAAAATTCCGCGTGGCTAAACAAGTAAAAGACACAGTTCTCTAGGTCGTCAAAAAATCAGCTCTTGAGGAGCTGATTTTTGTTTTGTGGTATACCGCGCCAGTATGGTGAAACGCGTTTTTCAAAAAAGTCTCAGACGTTTATCAGAGACTTTTTATATATACACACACGGAAGTAAGAATTCGCTTGTTATATTTGATCGGGTCTATTATAATATTGCATCATTCCATAATTATTTTATGAAAAATAAAATTGTCTTCTTACTGATCGGGTCGGTGTTGTTTG
>CAIKXH010000062.1 GCA_903831335.1 Candidatus Uhrbacteria bacterium
CAAGAGAACCATCCATCTTGGAGCATCTCTCTTGTTCGACTCCATCCTGATTCGCTACTTCGCCACAGGATTTTGGATGTTCGCCGGCGTGTTCGTTCTTATGTCGAGCGCATTCTCTTGTTTCTCTGGAACAGAGGAGGCAATGCTGTTTGAGAGTCTGAAGGCGACGGGACAAGAACAAAAAATGACCGCGTATAACGGTCGATTGTTTTCCGCACGGTCCATGTTCCGCATTCTGTTTCCGACCATTGGAGCACTGATTGCAAAAGACTTGCTGGAATGGCAATTCCAAATCGTGAATTCAATCGATGCTGTCGCAACCATTGTTGCGCTCATCATCTTTCTGTTTCTTACAGAGCCCAAGCATGAAAAACAGGTTGCGGAACTGGAGTTCGGCATCTTTCGGCAGAGTTTGAAAACGATCAAGCAGCATCCTTGGATGATGCGCGTCAATTTGAACAAGATTGCCGTATTCACTGCATCGTTTTTCACATGGCGCGTGTATCAACCACTGCTCACAGAGCATGGCGTGTCCACGTTTGCACTCGGTATCTTCTTTTTCCTGACGAGCTTGATGTCTTTTGTGAGTACAAGATATCTTGGCCTCGTGACAGCAAAGTTGGGAACAAAGCGATTCCTATTTTGGACAGCAGTTATGACTACTGTGTGTCTCTTGATCGGGTCCGTCGCGACTATTCCCTGGGTCTTGTTCACTTCACTCTTGTTCGTCGAAGTGTTTGCGACCATGCGTGAGCCTGCGTTCTCTCACATCATCAATCATCATGTTCACTCAGGAAGTCGTGTCACAACGCTTTCAAATCTCAACATGCTCAAAGGGATTTTCGATATCCCAATCATCTTCCTTGGCGGATATGTCGCAACCATGAACATCCGCTACCCGCTCGTTATTGGCATCATCACATGCCTCATCGCTCTCCTCGTTGTTCCGATACGGAAATCGGACGAGCCTCCTTGCCACACGTAGAATCGTGTGGTTTTTTTGTATTAAAATACCGGCAAATATTTGCCGGTATGTTTATAGAAACTAATTAATGATTTCTTTCACAAGCTTCGCGGCTTGTTTTGATTTCGCAAAAAAGTATCCAACGATCACGAATGTTACAACTGGTGAAAACCAGGTTGGAACATGGACACCAAAGCTGTCTGTAATCATGACTCCACCCAACACGAGGATAGAATACATAGCTCCGTTTTTGAGGAAAATATATTTTTTGATGCGACTGATGTTTCCAATGGTGAATTGACGTACAACAACGGCACCGAGTCCGTTTCCGATCAGAATAAGTGGAACCGATAAGGTGAAAGCGAATGCGCCGAGTACGCCATCAATAGAAAATGTAGCATCAATCACCTCAAGGAACATGATCTTTGAAAGATCAGACATGCCAGTTGATCCTTTCGCCCCGGGTTTTCCGGATATGAGCATCTCTTCCGCTCTTTCTGCATTTTGTTTGAATCCGTGTGTGATGAAAAAAGCTGTTGACCCAATGACCGCCCCGAATGCCATGATCGGATTGATCTTCATCATGTACCAAACTAAGACGGCAAGGAAAATAGAGACAACCGAGTAAAACCAGATGCCGTTTCTAAGAAAAAACTTTTCGTGTGGAAGACCAAAGTGCTTGTCTTCCAAAAACAACCAGTGAAAAAAGAGAAAAATGAGGAATGTTCCACCGCCCGCAAGGAGGATAGGGGCAGATTTTTCTACAGCCTCAATGACATGCGGATCGCCGCTAAATGTGGCGGTGAACGCTTCAATGGGTCCGAGTCCTGGAGTTGCAAACCAGACAATAATCCACGGAAGAAGTCCGCGAACCATCACAACCGCAAAGATAATTCCCCAAAACAAAAACCATTTTTTTGCGCGTTCGCTCATGGTGTGAAGAACTTCCGCGTTAATGATGGCGTTATCGATGCTTGAAATGGTCTCAAAGAGACAAAGACCAGCAACAATGAGGATAATAGAGAAAAAATCCATAAGGTATTCAGTGTGGAATGTTAGGATGCCTGTTTAGTATGAATAGTTTAGCACAAAGCTGAATTTTAGTTCTGGTGATATACTGTTTTTGATTAATTATTCTCTCTATGCAAGAAAAACCTTCTTTTGTTGAAATGTCATCCGTTGCAGATAAAAAGCGTCTTCAGTCAGATCTTGATAAAGCACTTGTTCAGTATTCAGCGGTGCGTCGAAGCGAAGGTTCGAAACCTGCACAAGAAAAATTTTTGAACCTTTTTCGTCAGTTTGCAGAAACAGACGTTAGTTTTGGTGCTGGCTACTTAACAAAAACCACAAAAAAAGAATACGGATATAGATTTTTGGGAAACACAGAAGCAATCATGATTGGGATCGTGGCTGAATTTGATCCGAATCAAGCTATGCAAATGTTCCTTGCGGAATTTTGTACAAAAGAACAACAAAAAAAATACCCATCACAATTACGTTTATCGTGGGCAGCCTCAATTATTACACCTGAAAACGCTGAAGCGATTTTTACAAATCTTGAATCCCATACCCCAAATGCCGCGTTAGCAGAGATGTACACACATGAAGATTTTAAACGCATGTTAGTAGATAAAGCTATTCTTTCTGCAGCAGAACGAAAAAACGTGGATCGAGTTTTGGAATTAACACCAGATAATTTATATAAAACATATAACGCAAACATTTCAAAGCTTATTTCTGAAACCATGCTTGAACGTTTAGGTAAAGAAGGGCATGAAACAGATCCAAAAAAACAGGAACAACTTGTTTTGAATGCGCTTACCGCGCGTGTGACACACATAAATTCGAATGAGGATGTTTGTTTCGCATTAGATACAAAAATACAAGAAATTTTAGATGGAATGTCAGAGGAGGCTATTTGGAAAATGGCAGAAAAATCTAAAGATGCTCTTAAACATACACTAGAAGAAGAAGTTCTCTTGCGTATTGCACAAAAAAATCCAGAAGCTGTTTTTGAAGATACGTATAAAGAGGTAAGAGAAAGAAGGGGAATGAAAATGCTTCTTTATGGAGTGATAACAGATAAATCGATTTTAGAACGACTTGGTGAAGCACCAGGCTCATACTCTGGTGGCAGCTGGGAGCATATGGTATTTGGAAATACAGCTCAAAGGCATTTTGATGTTGCATCTTCTGCGGCTGCGGTGCTCGACCCTGGCTTAGAAATGGTCGTGTATCATCAAGATAAAAAAAATGAGAATGTGCGTGATGCTTTGAACTATTCTTTGTATTTTGCACAAAAACAGCATGAGCGACATCCAGAAGATGGTGGAGCTTCGCTTGAGCGCGCAATCCCACTCCTCAATAACTGTGAATTCACAATGGCAAATCAAAAAATTCTGAAACAGTTTATTGAGGAGTACCCAGATAA
>CAIKXH010000063.1 GCA_903831335.1 Candidatus Uhrbacteria bacterium
ATAATACCCGGTTACAGCTCCTTTTGAAAGAAAACCCAATCGAATCAGTTTTTCTTGGAGGAGTTTTACATCTGCATTTTTCGCTCCTTGTTTAAGTGTTTTTGAGATGGTTTGTTTTGTGGTTTCCGCAGACGGTGCGGCTATTGTTTTTGTGCTCACCGAAACAGATTTTACAGGTTCAGGTGTCACAGCTTCTTTTGGTGCAATTCCAAGATCAACGGTTTTTGCAGAAAACGTGTAGGTGGAAACATCAAGGTCTCCCATAACCACAACGGATTTTCCTTTTTTGATCTCTTTTTTTGTGGTTATTTTGTTTTCATTTCTGATGATGGTTTCTTTTGTGAGAAGAACATTATAGCCAGCATCGTCATTTGGAAGACGTACGATAAATGTGGATCCGTTGATTCCCCAAACAATACCTTCCACAACAGTGTCTTTTTTGATGGTATCTGTTTCAGGATTGAAGACGCCTGTTGTTGTATCTGGGGTAAGTGTTTGCGCAAGGGCATTGTATGGGGTTGCAGCAAAGACGGTTTGTGTGAGCAGGAGAGATGAAAATACAGTAAGAAGAATTGAGAATGAAACAAGTGTTGATTTGTATTTCATAGGAGCTTCATTTTACCAAAATTCGATTTGATCGTCGAGTGATTTGAAATCTGTTATGATGATGCCATATGTCAAAAGAATCACGATTTATTCCAAAAATTGTTGCAGGTTTGCTCGCGATCGGTGGAATCGGGGCTGTTTTACATGAAAAAGAACCAGTCGCGATACGAGCTGAAATAGAGGGTGCTCCCAAAGAGGAAAAAGAAGATGATTCTTCGAAGAAAAAAGAATTGGGTCCGGAAGCGGATCCTGTTTTTTGTGCAGAACATCCAATCACAGCAGAACTGCTTAGACATGATCTTTCTTTAGAGAAGATCGATCAAGCGAAAGATGAAGCAGCTGAATCTATCCGCACACATCGGTACGGGGATCCAAAAAACGAGCAGAAATATTTTTCTGCTTGCCGTGATAAGGACCGATGGACATTGATTCAAAAAAGTATTCAGTTTGCCTCAGAAAAAACAGGTGTGCCAGAACGTGTTTTGATTGCAATGGGATTTATTGAAAGTCAATTCAATGAATCAGCAGAACGTTCTGATACAGAAGTTTATGGCCCATATCAGATGACGCTTGATACAGCGAAAGAAGCTGCAAAAGACGCAGAAGAAGTTTTCGGATTTCCTATTGAGGTAAAAACAGTGGAGGATTTACGAGAGACAAAAACGGCCGTACGTCTTGCTGCCCTTCGTTTGCGTGCGCTAGAAAAATATTACGGACAATCCGGACTCGCCATTGTGGATTATGCAGGAGGAAGGGTTGGGCTTGAGAAAAAAATCAAAGAAGCGTTTCCTAAGGTGGATATGGGAGAGAAAGACTGGAAGGACATGGAAAGACATCATTTAGCAGAAAGACAAGCGCAAAAACAAAGAAATGAATTACTAAAGCGTATGAAGCAAGGGCGCGCGACTGACACAGATCGAAAATCCTTGCGTGAGGTTGTTGGACGATTTGAGGCAGCGGGCCGTGCTTATACGCTCGCAAAAAAGAATTGGTCTGAAAAGCGCACAAATCTTCCAAAGACGCTAAAGGACGCGGGGGTGACGGTTCTTGGTCTTTATGAACATGAAAAGGAACAAGGTGGATCTATTCCAGAATCGATTATCTATCCGCTTGCGTTAGAACAAATCGCCGAAAGAGCTGAATGGCACAGAAAGGATGCTGATGAAAAAACGCAAAAGAATAAAACGGATCAAGCAAAATTGTAGTGTTTGAAATCAAAGGGGGGCATGGTAAAATAGCTTTGTATGTTGAAGCGATTGATTCGAAAAATCGTACCGGAATCCATGATGAATCGTTATCATTATGCCCTTGCGAGAGTGGCGTCTGTTTGGTATAGGCATCCTTCAAATGAGATTGTTGTGATTGGGGTAACAGGCACGAATGGAAAATCTTCTACAACAGAATATATTGGTCGTATTTTGGAACATGCGGGTGCTCGTGTTGGTTGGACTGGTACAGCGAGTTTTAAAATTGCAGACCAGGAATTTGTGAATGATCAAAAGATGACCATGCTCGGAAGGTTTCAAACACAAAAGATGTTGCGGGCAATGGTAGATGCAGGGTGTACATACGCCATAATTGAAACTTCATCGCAGGGGATTGCTCAGTCTCGTCATGTTGGGATCAATTATGATGTGGTTGTGTTTACGAATCTCACACCAGAACATATTGAGGCGCATGGGGGATTTGAAAATTATAAAAACGCAAAGAAACAATTATTTACCTATACAAAACATTCACGTCGCAAAAAAATTCAGGGTCAAGTTTTTGAAAAAACAGCTGTTGTGAATTTGATGAGCCCGTTTGCCTCAGAGTTTTTGTCTGTCGGATTGGACAGGTCATTCGGATTCGGGATTGAATCGTATTTAACGAAGCCAGAAGAAGATCGTCCTTTGTCTGTGGTCCCCATGATTGCAGAAGATGTTGTGTATGCACCAAACGGAACGGGATTTGTGTTAAATAAATTGCATTGGCACACACAACTTGTGGGAAGGTTTTCTTTGGAGAATATTCTTGCGGCGATTTCTGTGTGTCGAGCGCTTGGTTTGGATTTTGAAACACTCAGGGAATCTGTTACCCATATTGAAAGTGTTCCTGGTCGGTTAGAGCGTATTGATGAAGGTCAGTCGTTTTCTGTGATTGTGGATTATGCCTATGAGCCAGCTGCGCTCAATGCGATTTATGACACCATTAAGTTATTTGCGCATAAAAAAGTGATTCACGTTGTTGGTTCAGCAGGTGGGGGAAGAGATGTCGCACGCCGCCCAATCCTTGGAGAAATGTGTGCCAAAATGGATGATGTGGTAATTGTGACAAATGAAGATCCTTATGATGATGATCCTCAGATGATTATTGATCAGGTTGCAGAGGTTGCTGCTGTGCACGGAAAGCGTGAGGGGGTTGATTTGTTTCGCGTGCTTGATCGGGGTGAAGCAATTGAAAAGGCGATTCAACTTGCAAGTGCAGGGGACCTTGTTTTGATCACAGGAAAAGGATGTGAGCCTGTTATGGCTGTTGCAGGAGGGAAAAAAATTCCATGGGATGATCGAATGGCAGCACGCGTTGCGCTTCAAAAACGTTTGCAAGAGATATGAAACTAAAAGATATTGTTCAACCAAAACCAAATGAACAAATCCTCCTGATGGTGCGCGAATCACGTTTCTCGCAAATCGGAACGTTTCTTTTGTTTGCGCTTTGGTTTTTGATCCCATTCTTTTTTCTGTATCCGCTTTTCCGTATGGGAACAATGGGGGTTATTCTCTTTTGTGTTTTGGTTTTTTCCGGATTGTTTTTTTGCTGGCGCGCGTTTCGGACGTGGTCACATACGATTTTTGTCATTACAGATCATCGTATTATTGATATTGATCAGCGTGGAATTTTTGATCGTGTTGTGACAGAATCAAGCTTTGATCATATTGATGAAGTAAGCTATCGTATGCATGGTGTGTGGGCTGCGATTTTCCGCTACGGAACTGTTTATGTGAAACGGAGTGGTTCTGCTGCAGATTTGAAGTTTGAATATATTCGTCACCCTGCGCGCGTCCAGGATTTGATCAATGATCTTAGAAAAGCTGTTCATGAATAAGTCTTCCTCACAAGTTGTGACAGGTCTTTTCCGCACACGATGGTTTCTCATGGTGAATCTTTTGTTAATTCTTTTTGTTATTTTTTCATTTGCGCGAGAAATTATCCATAGCAGAGATATTGCTGCGCAAATCGAAACACTGCAAAAACAATCAAAGGAGCTTGAGGTTCAGCACTTTGCCATTGCAGATTTGAAAAATGCTGTACAGACAGAGTCTTTTGTTGAGCGCGAAGCGAGGTTGAAATTAGGTCTGAAAAAGCCTGGTGAATCGCTTATTATTTTAAAGAATGAACAAAAACAGCAAGTAACAACATCTTCAGGGAAATCTGGAGATCCTCAATCGGCAGCTCTTACCACAGATGCACTCGCTGCAGAAAAACCCCTTGCAAACTCAACAAAGTGGTGGTATTACTTCTTCAACAAACAAGCCTATCGCGAAGCGGAAGGCGGTAAGTAGTAGTTTGTAGTTAGTAGTTCGAAGTTAGGGTTTTGAAACTCGCTTCTTTCCTAACTACCAACGACTAACTACCTACTACTAACTTCTTATTTTCCCTTTATGATGAATGAACAAGACGATTCCCTGATCCGATCATCTGATGATGAACCTACTCCATCCGGGGATGAACATATTTGTACAGATCCTGATACGTGTACAGCAGATCAACCACAGGAACATCTGGTGACACCAGAGTCTTTTGAAGCACCTGTTGTTACCAAATTCTCGAAAATAAAAAAACACGCAACACCTAGAAATATTGTTTTAGGTATCATTGCTCTTTTTGTTGTCGTTGTTGGAGGATTGAGTTCATACGTTTATACACACGCATCAACAGATAAAACAGTGCGCGCAATCACAACAAAACTTCCTTTTCCTGCATTGATTCTTGGAAGAAGTGTTGTGACGTTTAATGATTTTTACAAAGAACAAGATTCATTAAAAAGGTATTTTGCTACTTCAGAAGCACAAGCAGGACAGGTTCCAGATGATGAACAAATGCAATCCATGATCGTTCAGACGCTTATAAACAAAGCTGTTGTAGAAAAACTTGCAAATGATTATGGAGTAAAGCTTGTTCCATCAAAAGTTCAAGAATTCTATCAAAGCTTTTTGGATTCAAATGTTGGATCAACAGAGGAGTCTATCAAACAACAACTCCAAGAAACATTCGGATGGACACCTGAACAGTTTAAAAAGCAAATCATAGAGCCGATTGCACTTTCAACAGAAGTGGCAACCTATGTTGCAGAGAGCCCTTTCTTTCAAAAGCCACTAAAAGATGAGATTGAGTCTGCCTATAAACGTGTTACAACAGAAGGAGAAGATTTTGTGACGGTTGGAACAGAAGTACATGAGCGTGTCAAAATTGATCTCAAGAGTGATTTAGGGTTTGTAA
>CAIKXH010000064.1 GCA_903831335.1 Candidatus Uhrbacteria bacterium
CTGGCAAGCAGATGAAGAGGTAGAAGAGGAGATTGTTGAGCATCGTATTTTAGGAATAGGAATAGGGAAACCACGCGTTTCAAAAGCAGATTATAAAAGTTTTTGGGTTGATACCGCTCTTGGAATGTTGTTTTCAAACCTCATGATGTATTTCATCATTGTGACAGCAGCGTCCACGCTTCATGCAAACGGTATTTCACAAGTGGAGACGGCAACACAGGCAGCTCTTGCCCTAAAGCCAATCGCGGGAGATTTTGCCTCACTTCTGTTCATGATCGGTATTGTCGGAGTTGGTTTGCTGGCAGTGCCCGTCCTTGCGGGTTCTGCCTCTTATGCGATTGCGGAAGCATTTGGCTGGAAAAGCGGACTCTCGCACAAGTGGCATGAAGCGCCAGCATTTTATGGGGTTATCATTCTCTGCACACTTACAGGTTTGTTCGTGAACTTTCTCAACATTCCTCCGTTTACGATTCTGTATTATACAGCCGTGATCAACGGATTAGTCGCACCTTTTTTGCTTGTTATGATTCTCTTGATCTCAAACAACAAAAAGATCATGGGAAAATATGCGAACGGAAAGATCTCAAACATCTTCGGGATTCTCGCAACAATTGTGATGTTCGCAGCGGGGATCGCTTTGTTTGTTCTCCAATAAAATCATTTCTTTTAAAAAGTTACTCAGCACTCTATGTTTCAAGATTTATATACATCGTCCACTTGGTGGATGGCGATCGTCGTTGCTCTTTGGATAATCCCATGGAAGGGGGTTGCGCTCTGGAAAGCTGCACAAAAGAAAGACCTTTATTGGTTCATCGCGTTGCTTTTTCTGAACACAATGGGAATTCTTGAAATTCTTTACATCTTTGTGTTCAGCAAGATGGTCTGGAAAAAGAAATGAAAATCATTAAGATTCTTCCTGGGTCTACACTATATTTCACGGATTATTTCAAAACACACTCGCCACAGAAGGGCGAGTGTGTTTTTTATTTCATGGATCTTGCCATTTCAAGCATTTCTCCCTGTGTGATGTGATCTCCGTCAGAAGATAATTGAATTAAATTTCCATTATGTTCAAACAGGAGTGTGTTTGTAATAAGACACATAGATGGGGTTGTGTTTTCTTTTGGGTGAGTGCAATTAAAACCGTTTCGTAAATGCACGATTTTTCCCGGATTTCCATTGTTGATAACCACCGATTCTTGTGGATAAGATGTGTATGGAATCAGGTATGTATCAAGTTTTGTATTCGGCAAAACATCCATGACGACAAAACGTTTATTCTCTTTCAGAAATACAATGGATACAGAATTTTTTGGCCATGTTTTCCACCCACTTGGATAAATACCGATTGTGTAGAGTGTGCTTCCAAAGAGTTTTTCTGGTAGGGGGACTGTTGTTTGTGTGTGAGATGCTATTTCCTCAAATGTTGATACTTGAATCAGGTCTGGTGTTGTGGCAAGCATGGAAGGAGCAGATTCCTTTGGTCTAAAGTGTTCATAGAGTTGTAATCCAAGCGTTGCAACAAGAATCGCTCCTACAAGAAACAGGAAGTTGTTTGCAGATGATTGTTTGTTAAAAATAGGCATAGGCAATGGTTGAACGTTGTTGGGTTACGAGAGCGAGGAGGTTTTTGATATCTGAACGGTTCTGGAGGATATCGCACATGCGATCAAAATCCATACCATAAGAGCAAGATCATTTTTGAAATAAGGAACATCTACAAGTCCGTGAATAAAGATTTGGAGGAAGAGGAGGGGAAAAAGTGAAAGAGTGAAAGAGTGAGAGAGTGAAGGATGGGAGAACTTATTTTTTGTGTTCCACACCAACTTCCAAATACCAAATACGAAATACCCAAATGCAATGAGCCCCAGGAGGCCAAGTTCTACCCAAATGTTCAAAAAGATATTGTGTGGGTATTGGAAAATCTCGTAAGCCAATTCTTGATGATATTGTTTCATCAAAATCGGATAACCAGAAAGTCCTGCGCCAAAAACGGGATGGTCTTTCAGAAGTTCTGTGGTCTCACGCCACTGGCTCAAACGAACTTGTTCAGAAAAATCTGCGAAGGTGAGTTTTTCGATCAAATATTCTCTGGAAGTTGGGATGGTGAAAAGAAGTGTTGTGAGAAGAAGGATTGTAATGATTGTTTTGTAGCGTGTTGATTTTGATAAAAGAAGAGCACAAGCGGCAGTGATCATCAGTGCGGCAATTCCTGCCTCGGATTGTGCAAGAAAAACATTAACCATCGCGAGTGTGCTCACAAGTACCCAAAAAACTTTTGTCGACTTTGTTGCTTTCATTATCTCAAACCACGAAATAACAATGATTGGTCCAAGGAATAGGGCGAGGGCGTTTGGGTATTCGAAAATACTTGTAATACGCCGCTCGAGATCCCAAGGTGCGGGAATACCAACGACAAAGATGTATTGGATGAGTCCAAAGACAGAGACGAGAAGCGCGCTAAGACCAAAGGCTTTGAAGATATTTCCCTGTAAACTTGAAGATTTTTTTATTGTGTCTTGAATAACAACGAACAAAAGGATTGGTTCAATAAAGAACGCTTTCCAGACTCCGAATGCGGCGAACTTGTCGGGTGAAATAAAAATTCCGATCGTTGTGGCGAGCAACAATAACGCGATGGGAAACAGAAATGGACGGATCTGATCTGTTCGTACGTCCCGAAACGGAAATCGACGTATGACCCAAACGGCAATCACGATTAGTACCATGATTTCCAAAAACGTTGTCGGAACTCCGCCGATGTTTAATCGGATCAGGTAACTTGGGAGAAGTGCACAAACCAAAAGAATTCCCGTTTCGACATTTCGCCAAGCCAGGATTGCAAAAATGAAAAGAAGTAAGAAGGGCAGGAAAGAAATCATAAAAGTTCCCTAGCGTTACCTCCCATTGACCACAGGGGGAGCATGAGGGGGACGTCTCTCGGGTAATAGTAGTTGAATATCTTCACGACGAATCCCCTTGATTGCAACCATGACAAGTAGATAGACAAGGGAAGCAAGAAGGATATCGATCAAGACGGGCATTGGTGGCAGAATGAGAAGGAAACTATACATCACAAGCGAGGCGATCACTGTTTTTATGAATACTGCCATGTGAGGAAGTGCGCGTGATGTTCGATAGACGACAATACAGGTAATAATCGCAATAAACACTTCTGAAAAAACCGTCATCCATGCTGCACCGTACATTCCAAATTTTGGAATGGCATAAAAATATCCCGCAAGCGTGAGTGCAGCCGCGGTTGCATATCCGAAAATCATGGCGCGCTGTTTGTTGAGGGCAACGATCAGATGTCCGAATAGTGTTCCGACAAAAACGCCGAACAGAGCAAGACTTAAAATTTTCAGAATTTCACCACTTTCATCATATCCAGTTCCTGCGATGAGTTGGATGAGCTCAACACCGACGATTTGTGCGCCTGCAATAACAGGAATCACAAAAATCATAAAAACATCGAATGCACGCGAAAGTCTCTGGCGAAATTGTTCGTGATCTCCGTTTGTCCAGGCGAGTGTAAGAGATGGAAGGAGTAATCCCATGAACATCATTGGGATAACCGTCAAAATGTCGATCACACGATAAGCGACTCCGTATAAACCAACTTCTGTTTGCGATCGAAACAATGAGAGTAGTAAAATATCGCCTTTCAAATACATGAGATTGAAAAAGATCGAAAGGGCAATGGGCCAACTGCGTGAAAAAATCTGTTTCCAGGTCGTGAGATCGAATTGGGGTTTAATGTGCACGAATGGTTTCGCAAACCAGATCATTGCCACAAACCAAATAGCGTTTGCAAGCACCGCTGCGGCGATAAACGCGACGACTCCGAATTTCATCCATGCAAGGATGGCGATTGTCACAAGAAGAACGAGTCGATTGAGAAGTTCTCCTAATGAAGCGCGCAACATTGCTTCATGTTTTTGGAAAACGCTCATGAGCAACGTTGCGCCACCCATTAGAAAATAAGCGAGAGATCCAAACACGACCGCTTGTTTAACCGTAACAGACCAAGGAAATGCTAATACCACGATTGGGGCGAGACCAAAGAGGAGAAATCCAGAAACGAGTCTGAGGCCCAAGAAATTTCCGGTAATTTTTTCTTCGTCTGCTCCTTTTTCTGAAATCATGACAAGAAGTGTCAGGCTCAGTCCGAAATCTACAAGGATTCCAAAAAATTGGAGGTAGGTGACAGCTGTTGTGTATTCACCAAAACGTTCGGTTCCAAGCGCACGCGTAATAATCGCGATGGTTGCAAGGCCGATCAAAATCGAAAGAACCTTGCCAATTGTTTGAATACTGAAGTTTTTCGCGAGAGATTTGCCGGTGATCATAGGGGAAAGAGAAGTCGAGAAGTGAGAAGTCAAGAAGAGAAAAACAAAAAAGACGCTTGCTTATGATGTGAACAGTGTAGCAGAGGTATTTTGTCATTGCGAGGGAGTTCGACGACCGAAGCAATCTTTCTGTTATTACAGTCTTTTGACCCGAGCGTCTGTTTTTGATAAAATGTTTCTTACTATGAAGCGTTTTATTTTACAAAACGCCGTGGGAATGAAGATCGCATTATTCGGTCTTGTTTTTTTCTCGGTTCTCTTGTCTGGCACGGCTGTTTTTGCTGCACCAAGAAAAGGATATGAAGCGCAGCTCCAAAAAATGACACAATCCATTGTCATGGCTCCGGGTGAAACAAAAGTCATTGATGTCGCATTCAAAAATATTGGAACAACATCATGGAATAACGCTGGCGCCGGTTATGTTTCTTTGTATACAACGGCAGATAAATATCGGAAGAGCGTATTTGCGGACAAGTCATGGATTGATGCAACACACCCCGTGAAATTAACAGAGGCATCTCTTGCAGTAAAAAAGATCGGACATTTTTCGCTTACATTGCATGCGCCAGAAAAAGTCGGATCGTATAAAGAATCTTTTGCGCTTGTATCAGAAGATGTCACATGGATTCCTGGTGGGGAACTCGCATTGAAAATTGAGGTGAAGAGCGCGGCGAGAAAAGGATATGAGGCTGTGTTACAAGATATTCCGACAACATTATCGATGACTCCTGGTGAAACAAGGACTGTCGAACTTGCCTATAAAAATATTGGAAAGACAACGTGGACAAATACAGGGAGCGCCTACGTTTCTTTATATACATTCGACGCAAAGGAACGTAAAAGCGTGTTTGCGGATAAGACATGGATAAGTACAGCTCATCCTGTAAAGCTGAAAGAAAAATCTGTTGCACCTGGCGCAATCGGACATTTTTCGCTCACCCTTATAGCACCGTCGAAACTCGGATCATACACAGAATCATTCAATTTGGTTGCAGAAAACACAACCTGGATTCCGGGTGCGCCTGTAAAATTTGCGATTACGGTTGCTAAGCCTGTTACTCCGGTTGCTGTATCGCCTCAAGCGAAGCTTGTTTCTGATGTTCCACAAACAGGTCTTGCAGCAACCGTTTTGCTTCGTTCGCAAAAGACGGTTGCTGCGGAGGGGGGAGAACAGATTGTGTATAAAGTGGGAATGAAAAATACAGGAACGGTCGCTTGGGTGAAACGTGAAGTACGTCTTCCAAACGCTGTTTCCATTGCTGCAGCATCGGACACAAACGCAATACAGCTTGCATTGAATACAACAGGAACAGTAGAACCAGGAGCCATCGATTTTTTGTCGTTTGTCTTTACTGTCCCATCCACAAAAGGAACCTACACCATGAAATATCAGTTTGCGGCGAACGATACCGTTCTTCCGGATGCAGAAATTTCTATTCCTGTTGAGGTGACGTCTGATTCGGGAGACTTATTGAATGACCCGGTCATTCATAATGCAGAAATTCAGAATCTGATTCCTGAACCCATACTCAGAATTGGTATTTTGATTGTTGATCAAGAAACAGAGAACCAAGTTGTGATTAGTTGTAATACGGATTGGAATCTCGTTGATGGAAACGGAGCACTTTTATCAGAAGAATTGGCAAATCATCCCGTTACGGCATATTACAAGGGTGGATATTACTTTTTTGATCGCGGACAAGGGCTAGAAAAATCTTCGTTCTTTTTGCGATTCGTTCCAAAGACGGCCGGGGCGATTTGTAAGATCGAAAATTTTGATAAACGTTTAACGCGTCATGCGGGTTACGCAGAAAATACATATCGCAATATTCTCGAACTTCGATACAACAGTGCAAAAGATCGAACATGGGTCATCAACGAGCTTGGAATGGAAGATTATCTTGCAGGTCTTGGAGAAACATCAGAACTCTCGGAATATGAATTCAAGAAAACACTGATTGTGATTGCTCGCACGTTCGCGCTTTACCAATGGGAGCGCGCCACAAAACACGCGAGCGAATTTTTTCACATGAACTCTTCTGCTGATGATCAGGTCTATCGAGGATATGAATATGAGAGGAATAATCTCTCGATCAGAAGAGCGGCAGAAGAAACACGTGGAGTCACGGTGACCTATGAGGGCCGCACTGCCATCACACCGTACTTTTCAAGATCTGATGGACGCACACGTGATTGGCATGAGGTCTGGGGAGGAAGAGTTGCCTGGGCAAAATCTGTTCCGTGCCCATGTGATGCATCAAAAGGAAGAACCCTTTGGGGACACGGGGTAGGGTTATCCGCAAGCGAGGCACTTTGTATGGCAAAGAATGGCCAGAAATGGGAAGAAATCTTACATTATTTCTATCAAGGAATCGATTTAAAGAAACGTTGGAATTAAACGCATTGTCGCGTCCGTTATCGTCGCAGGGGATGGTCGCGACCATCCCCTGCGAAACACACAATTCATGTTCACCAAAACAAAATATTTTATTTTGATCTGTGTTACCTTGGTTTTTCCCATGGGTATTTTTGCCGCAACTGTTCCAGCAAAATCGATTACGAAATCTCCAACCGCAATCGTAAAACCTGAACCGCCCAAACGCATTGATCCTTTGGAGATCGAAGACAGAGTAAATGCAAAAGCATATGTAGTGATGGATCGGACAAGCGGAAAAATTTTGACCATGAAGAATGAAAATCTTGTGTGGTCCATTGCTTCAACAACAAAATTGATGACAGCAGAAATTGTTCTTTCAAAAAATATTTTACCGAAATCAACTCATTCCATTTTAAAGGCAGATGATGTTGGCGGTGCGAAGCTTTACGTGAATAACGGAGATAAGTTTACGATCGATGATTTGTTTTATGCGATGCTTGTTGGCTCTGCAAACAATGCGGCGAATGCACTCGCACGCGCAAGCGGACTTTCACACGATGAGTTCATTAAAGCCATGAATGCAAAAGCAAAATCGCTCGGATTGAAATCAACGGTTTATGTGGATGCAAGTGGAATTGATCCTGCGAACGTTTCAACTCCGCTTGAAATGGCACGGATGGCAAACGCGGCTTTCTCAAATCCCTCGATAAAAAAATATGCGAGTCAACCAATTCGTAACGTACGTGTTGTGAACACGGGGTCCGTCAAGAAAATCCAAAATACAAATTGGATGCTGACAAAACCCGCATATGCAAATGGAGTTGTTGTCGCGGGGAAGACAGGGTATTTAGAAGAATCTGCATGGAATTTTGTGACAGCCCTTCGCCCAAAAAATAATGACGCAAAACAAGAACTTCTGATCGTAATCTTTGGGGCGGATTCAAGAGAACAGTCCTTTTTAGATGCAAAAACCCTTTCGAACTGGGCGTGGAGTGTATATCAGTGGTAACAAAAAATACGTGATTGAAATCACGTATTTTTTTATTTAGATTGTTTGTTCTTTTGGTGTTTCCGGATTCGTTATACCAGCAACATGTTTGCTTTCTTGGACTAATTGCATGATGGATTCTTTTACACGTTCTGGGTGTGGAACATGCATAAACTCAAAACGTGTTTTTTCTCCCGCCGTTTGAATTTCAACATTTCCAAATTTGAAAACCGTTTCAAGGACACCGCTAATTTCTGCCGTGACATCTTGTACGTTTGTGAGGCCAAGTTCTGAAGCTGTTCGTTGAAATAGTCCATGTTGCTCAATATTGATAATGCGTTCATTGGTAACAATCCAGGTGTCTAGATAATAGTCAGTAAATCCTGTGGCTGTGACAAGCCAGACACAAAGAAAATAAATGCTGATCACAACAGATAATCCAACACCCACAAACGGTTCGCTTAACCAAATAGAAAGAGTGTCCCAAAAATAGATGCCGAGTCCGAGAGGAATGACCGTAAGCAGGACGAATGAAACAACAAGAGATAAAACAGCAAACCAATGTCGTCTTAAAAACAAGACGATTTTTTCATTTTGGCGTCTGTTTGGAATGTGATCAGGTGACAACATACAAGAAATTAAAAACTACCAGAGTGTAAAAACGTTTGTTTGAAAAGGCCGATTGTTTCTGCAAGAGTTACCGTGTAGGTGAGATCATAATGAAATAACCAAAGGATTGTTGCCGCAACAAGGAGAATGGTTCCACCAACAAAACCGATCACAATGGCGAATAAAGGCGCACCGACTCTTCCGTATTCAAGTAAGTGCAGCAGGTTGAAGAATCCGTAGATGATGTAGCCAAATAAAAAAATTCCATACAATCCGAAAAAGATTGAGACGGGAATATTGATGTCCGAAATGGAGAATGGCATAGGGGGGAGAGGGTAGCTGGTAGCGAGTAGGAGGTAGCGAGGTTTTATAAACGTTTTCTAGAACCTCGCTACTTTCTACTCGCTACTCTTCTTAGTTCCCAATCATTATAGCAGAGTTTCGCGATCAGGAATTTCTTGGCCAAGATGTTGGTAAGCGCGATCAGTGACGATGCGGCCTCTTGGTGTGCGTGCGAGAAATCCGAGTTGTAGCAAATACGGCTCATGGACGTCTTCAATAGTTTCCATTTCTTCTTGTGTGGAGGCGGCAATCGTCGATAAACCGACTGGGCCGCCATGGAATTTTTCGATAATCGTTATGAGGATATGACGATCCACTGCATCGAGGCCCTCTTCATCAACACGCATCATCTTCAGGGCATCGCGACAAATATCGGGCGTAATAGAACCATCACCCCTGACCTGTGCGAAGTCACGTGCGCGCTTCAGCATGCGGTTTGCGATACGTGGCGTAAGGCGTGAGCGCATGGCAAGAAGCTCGACCGAGTCATCATGGATGGGAACTTGTAAAAGTTTTGCGTTTCGCTTGAGAATCTTTTGAAGATCCTCGCGCTCATAGAAATCCAAATGATGCACCATGCCGAAACGATCGCGAAGTGGTGCAGAGAGAAGTGAGAGGCGAGTGGTCGCACCGATAATGGTGAAGTGTTCGAGATTCAAACGGAGTGTTCGGGCGGTTGGTCCTTTTCCCACGATAATATCGAGCGCAAAATCTTCCATGGCTGGATAAAGCACTTCTTCGATGGTCTTATTAATGCGATGAATTTCATCGATAAACAAAATATCGCCTTTCTGAAGGTTCGAAAGAATCGCTGCAAGATCTCCGACCTTCTCAAGCGCGGGCCCCGAAGTGACGCGGATCTGTGAGCTCATTTCATTTGCGATGATGTGTGCAAGTGTAGTCTTTCCGAGTCCTGGATTTCCGTAAAGCAAGACGTGATCAATTGGTTCCTCACGTTTTTGCGCAGCTTGCATGAATACAGTGAGGTTTTCTTTCAACCCTTCTTGTCCCACAAATTCCGCCAATGTTTTTGGGCGCAAAGAAAACTCAAACTCCCGCTCCTCACCAGAAGCGGTTGGGGAGACAGGTGTGTC
>CAIKXH010000065.1 GCA_903831335.1 Candidatus Uhrbacteria bacterium
GCACATTTTCACGAACGCCACGCAACGCAATTCTTGAATCTTCTAATTTTTCTTTCATGAGTTTTACAAGCTTGAGGCGTGACTCTTCTGTCATGGATGGCAACACAATACGAATCACTCCCCCGTCTGTAGCCGGAGAAAGACCTGTTCCTGCATCACGAATTCCTTTTTCAATTGCTTGAATAAGCCCCTTATCCCACGGATCAATCACAATTGTTTTTGAATCTTGTACAGAAATAGACGCAAGACCCTTAATCTCCATGGTGGAGTCATAGGCGTTCACGCGAATATCTTCAACAAGAGCTGGGGTTGCGCGTCCTGTACGAAGTGCGGAAAGATCTTTGTGTAGATGCTCCGTAACCGCATCGAACTGATATTTATTGGAGGTCAAAAATATATGCATAGGGGGAGTAGCTGGTAGCGAGTAGAGGGTAGCGAGGTTTTAGAAGCTCGCTGCAACTGTAAACGCCATAATACACTAAATTTAATTTTGAATTTTCTGAAGCGATGAGATAAGACCATTCAACAATTTTTGTGCTGATATTGTTTCACTCTCGAGTTCGTCATAGTTCTGTTCCGAAAGATAACCAAGATCTTTTGCTGCGATTATCTGACTTTGAAGTTCGTATAAAGAACCAATGGCGATGTCGTAAAACCTTATTTTTTCAGGTAATGTTCGTCGACCAAATCCTTCTGCGATATTCGATGTGACAGAGATAGCAGCACGACGCATTTGATTTACAAGAGAAAACAACTCATGTGAAGGAAACTGTTTCGTTTCTCGATAAACGAACAACATAACTTCATGACCTTTTTTCCACGCAAGCAAATCTTTAAAATCCTTAATTTCTCCCATATAAATTTTCCCTATTTCCAAAACCTCGCTACTCGCTACCTTCTACTGACTACTAATCTACTTTACTTCCGAGGCAACTCCCACATATAACAACGAATTGCGTGCTGGGTCAACGAGGATGGCGCGAGGCAATCGATTAGAAGGAAGTTTTCCTGTTTGCCATGTTGCTCCCCCATCAATAGATTTATAGAAGGTTGCTGCTGTTGCGTAGTACAGAACATCTGGATTCGATGCGTCCATTGCCAAGGTTCTAATATCAACTTGTCCTGGAGCTGTGATGAGTTTAATTGGACTCCATGCGGCTCCAAAATCTTGAGATCGGATCAAACCATATTTTGTGGCTGCGATGACCGTATCAGAATTTTTTGTTTGAACAAGATCATGCACAATGAGAGCTGTGGGCATTTTTTTGTCAGAGGCATCTTCCCATGTCACACCTCCATCACCCGTTTTCCTGATTCCTTTTGTTGCTGTCGCAACAAGCATCATCCGGCTGTCTGCCTGGTTAATCAAAATATCTGTGATGACATCCTTTACTTGAAGCGCATTACTCCAGGTCTTTCCACTGTCTGTACTTTTTTGAAGATCTCCATTTGAGAGCCCCATCCAAACCGTGGAAGGATTAAACCAATCTACAGCCACTTTTACAACAGAGACATTTGGACGACTCTCAATATATGCGTCATTTTGAAATGTTCGCATACAATCAACGGTTTTATACAAACGTGATCCTTTCGCAACATAAACCGTACACGCATTTCTTGGATCTACATCAATCGATTGAACAAGTCCTGTTGCAAGAGCTTTGTCTCTTGGCTGGCGCCATGAAACAGCCCCATCTTCTGAATACAGAAATCCATCTTCACGAGTTCCTACGTAAAGAACAGAAGAGTCTTGCGGATCCATTTTCATGGTCAAAATATTTGCCGTTGCAAGTGTTCCAATTCCTTTTGCGGTTGGAACAAGAGATGCTTGAGACCAAATTTTTCCTGCGTCTGCTGTTCTTAAAATACCACCATCTGCTTTTGTGGATTTTGGCGCCCCTGCAGAGCAACCAGCTCCAAGCAAAAAAACCAAGAATAAAAGAGGAAGAATTTTTTTCATATGGAAAATAAAATGTGCTCGAGGGTTAATTGTGGATTGGTATTATGAACAATCGCATTTCTTCCTTCCTCTGTTTTTTTCAGTGTGGCGATCAGTTTCAATAAATTCTCTTCTTCTTTTCTACTTTTCTTCTCTTCTTCTCTTTCCCCATACACCATCAATTCATCACACCCAATGGATTGCAACAAATGATCTCTGAGCACACCTTGCCATAATCGGATCGTCTGATCTGCAACAATGCGTTTATTTACATCCTCTTTAGGAAGGATCCCTGAAGTCAAACGAATTTGTGTACTGATGTTTGAAGAAAAAAGTTCTTTGGTCTGCTTCACCCCAACATCTATACGAGAACGATCTTCACTCTTTGTGAGATAACGCATCGCACGTCCTGGTCTTCCAAGCGATATGGCTGCTGCCGCTGCAGCGTCTGCACGTGTATATCCTTTTTTCAAAAGCGACTCTGCAAGCAATTCTTTTTTTACTGGATGAAATCGGATCACCTGACAGCGTGATGCCACAGTCCCCAAAACAGATTCCATGGACGGTGCGCGTAAAAGAAAAAGAGTTTTTCCTTTTGGCTCTTCTAATGTTTTTAACAAAGCATTCGCAGCTGCATGTGAAAGAGCATTCGCTTCTTTAATGAAAGCAATTTTCCATCCACCATTCATAGAGCTCATTGCAAGCCGCTCACAGACTCCTCTGATTTGTTCTACAGAGATCTGTGATTTTTTCTTTCCGGTTTTTTCATCTACTAAACAAGCAAGTTCAATAACATCTAGATTCGTCTCCAAATTTCCATCACTCCCCATTAAAACTTGCATCAGTTGTTTTGCAACAAGAGTCTTTCCCACATGATGTGGCCCAACGAACAAAAACGCATGGGGCAAACGGTTATGTTCTATCATCCGCCCCAAAACATCCTGAACACGCTCATGCCCGATTATGTTGTGAAAGTGGGATTTGGGCATAGATAAGGGAAGTATAGCATAAAGTCGTTAAGTCGATGAGTCGTTAAGTGAAAGAAAATGTGCATTTATTCGAAATTAAATAAAAACACCTTGACTTAACGACTCATCGACTCATCGACTATTTATTCCGCTTCTTTTCCAGAACTTCCTGACATTTTGTTTTTGCTAAATTTAGATAAAATCATTCCTTTCAATATGTGTGGGTCTTGACAAAGTGGACAAAAAGTGATATAGTATGTCCACGAAGATGAGATGAGGGAGTAAAGAAAGTAGTTAGAAGTTAGTAGTTAGAAGTTAGGCGCTAAACACGCTTTCTACCCTAACTACAAACTACTAACTACGAACTACCTTACAATCTACCGGGGAGAGAGCCGAGCTATTCGGTCCCAATAGGAAATAGCAAAAAAGATCGATTGTTATCCATATCTCTCAGTACTTTGATATGCGCAGCAATTGGTCTTTTTCTTTTATCTCGACTTAGAAATTCGGGGGGAGAGAGCAAACCGTCTTTCAAAACGCTTCGGCGAATGAGAGCGGTGAGTATCAAATGAATTGCCTGGGCGAAAGCTCACTCAGTTCATACGCACGATACTCATGATTCACACCAGCCTTCGGGCGGTCACTGAATCTACCTACCTCCGGATTCCTGAGTCGAACGATTTGACGAAAGGATCACACAAGACGCGAGCAGCAATGCCGCAATCAGGAGTTCCCTTGTTCACCAACGCCATCAAGACCATCAAGAATCAGATCAACACCATCGCGAACCAGATCAACAACACCACCAAAGACGACGTCGTCGATATGGTTGGTGGATTCTGCACCAGCGAGTTTGCGGTCGGTCTGCTCGGTGTGTCCATGCTGATCGGCATCCCGGTCTACAGCTAGCACTATCGAGTTCATCCAAAACTTCACACAACAGTTCTTTAAGGAGTCAGCATGAGCCAGAGCCAAGTCAGTGCAGCGGTGGAAATCCTCGAGCGCGCCGGTGTCGAACTGAATCAGTTCAAAACCGCGGCCGAGATCCTCTTCGCTGCCAAGCTCATCGTCGCGGCACAGCGCCCCGCCGACTAGCTCAGCGAGAAGCAACCCATAACCTCGCCTAGAAAAAGGCAAAGGAAGGTTAGATCGATGGAAAGTTTACGGAGGAAACATCCAGCGTAAGGCGGCTGGGTGCGGATACATAAGTGCATTCAATGTCTCGAGCATTGAACGGCACGAGTCTTCTTCTCGAGATCTGGCGATGGCTGTGCTGCGAAGACACTCTCTTCCAACACAGTTCATCGCCCAGCTTTCAGAGATTGTGAGCAAAAGCTCGCAGCATCTGAGAAGCATGAAGACACGATCACACTTATGGAGCGAAACTGTTCGCCCCAGAAAACTGATCGGGTCCAAACGGATTCCGGCAGAGACGATCCTGCGAAAGCGGGTGTCCCAAAAGTTCCCATGCGAGCAATGCTCGCGCATTCAGGAGTCCAGATGAACCAGTTCCAGCAGTCCATCGTCGTCCTTCTCCATGGCAACCTCGATCTGGCCGGCCTCAGTGGCAAGCAGATCACGGCGGCCAAGCGCGAGAACGTCCTCAACAACGGCGGCCAGAAGGCGATCGACGCGGCGGCCACCCTGGTCGAGAAGGGCGTCAAGGCCGAGTGGCTGTGCCCGGAAGGTCGGTTGGCGGTCGACAGCCTCACGGCAGTCGAGTCGCTGATCGCCCAGGGCGCCGACGTCGCGAAGATGCAGGAGTTCAGCCCGAGCCAGATCCTGGCCGGCCTGTCCCCCGAGCAGCTCGCGTCGGTGATGCCGGTGGTGGAAGTCGTGGTCGAGGCCCCCGTGGCCAAGACCGTCGTCGTCGAGACCAAGCCCGAGGCCCCCAAGGCCGAGGTCAAGGTCGAGAAGGCCAAGTGCAACTACAGCTGCCAGCTCTTCCCGGTCACCGAGCTCGTCGTCCCCAAGGGCGACATCATCCGCTCCATGCTGAAGCTGCCCGAAGACGCTCCGCTCACGCGCGAGCAGATCCTCGGCGCGGCAAAACATCAGCGGTTCGTGAGCTCGGCACAGGAGCGCAACTACTTCTGGCTGATCGACGCGCTGGCGCTCCACGCCGAGGCGATGATCAAGGCCAAGAAGACGGCGGAAGCGGAAGCCAAGAAGGAAGCTGACCTGCAGCTGTACTTCGACTTCTGCAAGACGGTCGGCTTCGGCGAGGTCAAGGAGTGGAAGGGCAAGGATCGCCGCAAGTGCAACGTGTGCAAGCACGTGCACCCCGCGAGCGAGAGCCGCTTCCCGCCGCTCGGCTTGATCAAGTTCGAAACCCCCCTGAAGGACAAGGATGGCAACATCCGGACCGACAAGGCAGGAAGCGAGATCTTGCTCACCCCGACGGCCGAGGCAGCCACGCGTCGTTTCACGACGTGCGGCAAGTGCCAGACCAAGCACGAGAACGTCGCGACCGACGAGTGGATGACCCTCGAGCAGATGACCAGCGTCATCGAACTCGAGCTCTCCACCGAGATCGCGACGCGCGAGGCCAACCAGAAGGACTGGGAGCGCCGCAACAAGCAGCGCAACCAGGGACGCGGCAGCAGCAACGGCCGATACGACATGTCCACTCCGGACGATCGTAACGGTCGCGAACTCCTCGTCTGTGGCGTCTACACGGACGACCGCCCCACCCAGTCCGGCCCCCGCAACGGTGGCAGCCGCAACGACAAGCGTCGTCGCGATCACGAAGACCACGGCTCGCACAGCGAGCTCGCGGAGTCGATGATCGGCGGCTAGTAGCTCATCAACAACCACACAACATTCATTCGGAGGTATCAAATCAGGTAAGTGACAGCCGGCAGGCAAGCAACGTTCATCTTGGCGGATGAGCGCGAAGAAAAAGAGAGCCCCTGGCGCCAATCAGCCAGTGATGTGCTCAAGTCAACGCGATTGGAACTGGACGACTGTAGCCCTCTGCTGCAGTCGTCCGTCCATCAGAGATCACGAAAAGGTCGTGGCATCTGACAGGATAAAAACATTCACTTCACAGAATCGGAGGAGAGAGCAACTGGAAATCCTTAAACAAGATATCCAGCGAATATCAAATGGATTTACTAGGCGCAAGCTTACTGAGTCCATACGCAAGATATTCACGGCCCATACTGCCTTCGGGAAGTCACTGGGCCCCTTGCCTCCGGCTTTGTGAAATGAATTCCATGTCATTCTGAGCAAAGCGAAGAATCTCGCGATCCTTCCCTACGTTCAGGATGACAAGGCGTTTCAATAGTTCGAACGGTCATCGCAATGCGATTGACCTGGAGGTTCCTATGAGCCACGAGGAATGCATCGCTGCGGGCATCAACCCGCGCCACGCGAACAACCCCCTGCTCTGCGGCTGGTGTCTGTCGGCCCTCGGTCTCGTGCCCATCCTGGGCGCGATCGGATGGGCCCTCGGCCTCTAGCTACCAGTTTCCGTCAGGTAAGCGCACCCTGACGGCCGCGATACGTTCGTCTTTCCCATTTCCACCTGATTGGTTCAGGACTCGGAAGAAGGGATCACGGATGGTCGCAGATAGCGCACCACCCGCTCGGCATGATCAGCGTTAGATCAGCGAGCAATACGAATAGGCACCCAAGGAGGGTGTAAACAATGCTGAAGGACAGCCGCAACGTCGACACATTCCGGTAAGGCGGTCGACGCCAAGAATAGGGATAAGGTTCTGCCCAACTCAGAATCTTATGAGGGTCAAAAAATTCTTACTGTCCTCTCCCCCCTCAAACCCGTGAGTCTTACCAAAAGTTGGGGCGGCTCGTGTGCGAGAGCTTCTCTCTTCGCCACGATGCGCGCGTCAGAAGTTTCATTCTCATTGTCTTTTGAGTGTCAAACACGTCCAGAACCCCGGCCCGGATTTCACCCATCGGCCGACGTGGATCAACTGGGCTTCACCTCGCCTGCACAGGAGGATGCATGACCCGCTTCTGCGACAGTCGCAGCATTGGCGTTCAGCTGCCGATGTAAGCGTGTACAAGGAAAAATCAAACTTACTTAGATTCAGGACAGAACACCTTGTACACCGTAGGTTTTCGCCCCTTCCCAACACGGAGCGAATAGGACCACCATATCCGACAAGCTGAAGCTGACACGACGTTGGACTCGCGCGACGGCCGTGGCTGAAGAGCACTCCTCTTCACCACGGTCCGTCGCGCAGCTCTCAGAGACCATGAGCTTGCTCGTGGCATCTGACACGCTGAACAGAAAGATTGCTTCGTCGTCGAGGACTCCTCCTCGCAACGACAAAACAACCTAGAATCATCGTATCTAAAAACAGTCTCGCGCCCTATCGGCATCATAAGCTCTTGTGATGTGAATAGGTCGAAAGACCGTTCTCTCCCTCAAAGCGAAAAAAACACCTTCGGGTGTTTTTTGTTTGGTTTCTTCAACAAAATTGTTGACAAACGATTGACAATTTTCAAAAATACTGGTAGGTTTAATCCTCTTCCAAACGAAAGGAAGGGGTTTGACAGCGGCACGCCGAAAACAAAAAAGGAAAGAGGTGACGGTCATGAGATCTGAGACTGAGCGCAAGATGAGCGACGCCACAAGAAGCACCCTACGGACACATGCAATGTCGAGGAATCCATTTTTGGATGACCCCATGGCCATCAGGCCACACATGCATTGCCCCGGCGGCAGCTAGCGCTCGTTCTCAAACGCCTCTCTCATAGATCTCCCTACACCACGATCATTTTGTCTTCGTGAACCCTGGTGCTCCTCAACCGAGTGAGCAGACCCCTTCCTTTCCGCAAACACAAAACCACCCTGAGACACTCAATGGGTGGTCTTTTTATTTCAGGAAAACTTTTTTGATGGATATCCCTCTGCCCCTTTCCACGCAAGATGAAATAATGCACGCACAGCATCTGCAATTTCTTGACTTGTAATCACCACCGACAACAATGCGGAACGATAGGAAAAAAGGAACACGTAATTTTGCCTAATCACAATACTTCCATGAATCGGAAATTCGTTTGCGGGTAAAAATCGCCATTCCCCAACTCCTGCATCCACAATTTTTGATTCATCGAATTCAGACATGGTCACAAGAACTTTATGCGGAGTTCTTTTTTCACGCAATGTTTTCAAATGCATGTCGCGTTCATGTGTCATCAATTCCTTTGTCGCATTCACATCATCAAGTGGCAAAATTTCTAGCCACTCTCCATCCATAGCTTCAAACAAAGCTCTCACGGTTTTAATTCCCTCTGGACCTTCCAAATATCTGATCTGAGGTTTTGCCCCTTCTGTATTAAACAGTGCCAAAAATAATGGAAGTTTCTTTTCAAATTCTGTTTGCTTTTCTTCAATTTCTTTTTGTTGAATCCTCAAAATAGAAAGTAATCGATCCGGACTCTCTGGAACGTAAAAACGTTTCTTTCCTTTCACAAATGTACTCATGAGCCCACGTGATGACAACGCTTCAATCATGACATACGTTGTCGCACGATTCACCTTTGCTTTATGAGAAATATCCTGAACAGGCGCAGGTCCGAGTTCAAGGGACGAAAGATAAACCTGAGCCTCTTTATCAGAGAGCCCAAGATGTTTTAATTCCGTGAGAAGTTGATCCATAAAAAAGAGAATGATGAAGTAAGAATAAAGGAGTATGAATACGCCTTATCACGTATTCATAATTCATGCTCCATAATTCATTATTCAAATTATACCAGACTCTGAAGAACCTTCCATGTTTCTTCTGCTGTTTTTTTCCAATCAAACTGAACCGAACGAAGAGATCCTTTTTGACGTAATTGTTCTTGAAGTGTGTTGTTTTCTGCCAATTGTTTCATGGCTCTTACCCACTCTTTTGGATCCTCTGGAGAAACAAACAGGGCAGCGTCCCCAATCACTTCATGATGAACAGGAATATCAGAAACAAGAAGCGGTGTTCCACAATTCATGGCCTCCACATTCGGAATGCCAAATCCTTCATACCAGGAAGGAAATAAAAACGCGGTCGCGGCATTCATGAGAGCCGCAACATCTGCATCTTCAAGATATCCAAGAACACGAATCTGTTCTCTTGCAGCAGATCGATCGATCCAATTTTTCA
>CAIKXH010000066.1 GCA_903831335.1 Candidatus Uhrbacteria bacterium
CTTTTGTAACAATTCTTTTTTTAGCGCGGAATAGCTTTTCATATTTATTTTTCCTCTCTAATTTTATCCTTTTTCACCTTCTTCCCCACCTCTTTTTCCAACACCTTCAAACTCTCCAAATACGCTTCTTCAACAGGAGAAAGTGTCTTCGCCTGATACTTGCGATATTCCCCGATTGCCTTTTCTGTCGCTTGTTCATGACTCACAGAACCGGCTTCTGTAAGAACTTTCTTGTCAAAGACACCGATCAACTTATCGAGTTGGGTCACCCAGTCTTTCATGTGCATGGGGCGGCGTTCCATTGCCTTCACTTCAGCCAAATCAAAGAACGCGGAGACAATATTATTCAGTATCTTTAACTCTTTCTCATCAAGATAGTTTTTTGCAATAGCAATATCTTTTTTACTTACTCCACCATCTGAAAAACTCAACAAACCCATAAATGGCTTACCGGCATTTGCCCTTGCGGCAACAATCTCTGCAGCAGTGTTACCATGGGCAGCGTAGTGTAGTTTATTTTGTACGATTTTAAAAAATGTTATAGATTCCAATGCTTTTGGGTTATAATCAAGACTTGTTGCATACAGGTCAAGCACCTGACGGTACAGAACCTTCTCACTACTGCGTATATCACGAATACGATCAAGTAGTTCGTGCCAATATTTGCCTCCGCCGTTCTCTTTGAGAAGATCGTCATTCATCGTAAAACCTTTAACAATATACTCACGTAAACGCGTTGTTGCCCAAATACGAAAATTCGTGGCAATGTTTGAGTTAATGCGATAACCAACCGAAATCACTACATCTAAATTGTACATTTTTATCTTTCGTTGCACTTCACGATGAGCTTCTTTTTGAACATGTAAGGATTCTTTACAAGTTCGATTTTCATCTAATTCACCATCGGAAAAGATATTTTTTAAGTGAATGGTGATGTTTTGTGAAGTTACACCAAACAATTCGGCAAGCTGTGCTTGAGAAACCCATATTGTATCGCCATCCATTTGGACATCAACTTTTGTGAGTCCGTCCTTGGATTGATAGATGATGATTTCATTGTTTGATTCTTTGTCTGACATACGGTTATTATTTTTACTCATTCTCCATTACCATCCAAAAAATCACAAGAATCATGTGGATAAAAAAGCCGCACCCATTCAGGCGCGGCTTTTTCTTTACTTGAAACGTCGGTCAGTAGTTAGGTTATATAAATGTTTCCAAAAACCTCGCTACTTGCTACTCGCTACCAATCCCTTACTTACAACATCCCCCACCGCAACATCCGTCTTGGGTCTCTTCTGCCTCTTCCAAAACATCTTCTTCACATCCACCTTCACATCCTTCTCCGTTACATCCACCCATACAATCATCACATCCTTCACATTCCTCATTTCCACAATCGTCCCCACCGCAACAATTGTATTCTTCTTCCTCATCCTCATCATCTGCTGGGAACAAGACTTCAAAACATTCTTGTGGTAATGCGCGATACTTTTCTGTTGCGAGCATTTCATGAGCACAATCAATCCACTCGTTCGTCATTTTGATTTCTTCTTCAATTTGTACGCAGGCATCATTTGCCATTTCTGTGAGCATCACGCTTGCATCCAAATCTGTTTGGCGATCTTCTTTTTGTTCTGCGTCTGCTTTCTCAAGCATGTGAGCTGCAACTTCAGATTCTAATTTTGCACGTTCCAAATTCTGTTCCTCTTCGTAGAAATCAAACGCAAGGTCCTGAAGAAGATCCAAACGCTTTGCGATCAACTCACAGAGTTTGACATCGCGTTCTTCATCTTCATTTTCTGGCAATGCGTACAAGAAAGAAACGGTTTCAAACGCTTCTTCTGCAGCTTCGAGCTCTTCTTCTGAAAGAGTCTCATCTTTCATGAGTTCGAGAAGTGTCTGAATAGACTCAAGGGAATTTTGTTCAGAAAGGGCTTCGATTTGCTCTAGTTTTGTGGACATATGCAGTCGTTTATGAATTTGTCTGAAGCTTGCCTGAAAAATCGCCGAAGAGCAAGGGATGAGGGTTTTACCATGTCATTCTGAGCAAAGCGAAGAATCTCGTGTTCCTATAACACCTGTGTTAATGCGAGATCTTTCGACTTCGCTGCGCTCCGCTCAAGATGACAAGGGGGAAAAAGAGAAATCTACTTCAACAACTGCAATACCAAACCAATCATTTTTTCTTTGTGTTTTGGATCACTTTCTGCAATGAAGAGTGTGAGAGCTGTAAGAGCGGGTGGAGTAAGAGTTGAACGATTCAACACTCCGGCATGATTTAAGAACCAAACAAAAGCGTAGGCACCACTGCGTTTATTACCATCAGAAAATGGATGATCTTTGATCATGAAA
>CAIKXH010000067.1 GCA_903831335.1 Candidatus Uhrbacteria bacterium
GGTTACTTTGACCTTGATACCGTGAAGACAACTGTCGCGAGTCTTGAGGTACAAATGTCTGCGTCTGATTTTTGGAATGATACACAGAACGCACAAAAGGTGAGTAAACATGCAGCAGATCTTCGAAATGAGCTTTCCACATGGGAGTTATTTATTGGTGAGATCGATGAGCTTCTCGAACTTTGTGTCATCCTGAGCGGAGCGAAGGATCTCTCGAGTGAAAACAGTGATGACTCAATGCATGATGAGATCATGGAAAAACTAGATGGTCTTGAAAAACGATTTGCAAAAATGGAATTCGCGACATTGTTTTCTGGGAGTCATGATGACACCACAGCCATTCTTGCGATTCACGCCGGAAGTGGCGGAACAGAAGCGCAAGATTGGGCGCAGATGCTTTTGCGGATGTATTCACGTTTTGCTGAACAGAAGGGTTTTGAAATGACGATTCTTGATGAATCGCGCGCAGAAGATGTTGGAATAAAAAGTATCATGGTGCGCGTGACTGGCCGATACGCTTACGGGTATTTGAAATCAGAAGCAGGAGTTCACAGATTGGTTCGCATTTCGCCATTCGACGCAGAGAAGATGCGTCATACGACTTTTGCCCTCGTCGAAGTGATTCCTGAACTGGAAGAAGTAGAAGATTTGGAAATCGATCCAAAAGATTTGCGTATTGATACGTATTTATCTGGCGGAAAAGGTGGGCAAAGTGTTAACACAACCTATTCAGCGGTTCGCATCGTTCACTTGCCTACAAAAATTGCCGTCGCGTGTCAGAACGAACGATCTCAACAACAAAACAAAGAAACAGCCATGAAGATTTTGCGTGCAAAGTTGTATCAGTTGAAATTAGAAGAACAGAAAAAACAAAAATCTGAACTCAGGGGCGAATATCAATCTGCAGAATGGGGAAATCAAATTCGTTCGTATGTGTTGCACCCGTATCACCTTGTGAAGGATCATCGAACAGACTATGAGACAACAGATACAGACGCTGTTCTAAATGGAGAGCTTGATGAGTTTGTCGAAGCTTACTTACGAAGAGAATTAGGATTGTCAGATAGGTTCGCGAAGGAGAATAGAGAGTAATAGTCTTGTCATTGCGAGGAGGAGTCATCGACGACGAAGCAATCTTTACGTATATGAAAACGTATTACGTCTACATCATGACCAATTGGAATAATGAGGTTTTGTACATTGGTGTCACAAACAATATCGCAAGGCGTGTTTACGAACATAAGGAACAGCTCGCAGATGGGTTTACAAAAAAGTACAATGTGAACAAACTTGTGTACGTCGAATCTTGTGAAGATGTTAGGGATGCGATTACCAGAGAAAAACAACTAAAAGGCGGTTCTCGTAAAAAGAAGATAGATTTAATCAGCGCGGATAATCCACAGTGGAGTGACTTATCGGAGACTCTTTAACGGAAAGATTGCTTCGTCGTCGAACTCCTCGCAATGACAGACTTTTATGAAATACTCTTCCGCTCTTGTGACTGGTGGTGCCGGCTTTATCGGTTCGCACCTTGTCGACGCACTCGTATCAAAGCGGGTGAAAGTTTATGTCATCGACGATTTATCGAGTGGACAGATATCGAACCTAAACCCGAACGCGCATTTTACGAAATTGTCTGTGAATTCTCCGGCGTTTGTGGAGTATTTGAAAAAGGTGAAGCCTGAGGTGATTTTTCATTTGGCGGCTCAAATCAATGTGCGTGTTAGTGTAGAAGATCCGGTGAAGGATGCTCAGGTGAATATTATGGGGAGTTTGTATTTGCTGAAGACGGCAGCGGAAATTGGGGTAAA
>CAIKXH010000068.1 GCA_903831335.1 Candidatus Uhrbacteria bacterium
GAGCGAGTGCCTGTAAAACACGTTCATGCCCCTTACGGTCGACAAGCCTTCCGACACTCAATAAACGAAGATCTGAAGAGGTGTTACGTGTAGCGACTGTAGCTGGCAAAAGAGATGGATGAACAGGAGGATAGATCGTCAAAATATTTGTGAGACCAAGTGTTTGTTGCAGTTCTTGAGCGAGCGCATTTGAATTTGCAACAACCAAATAAGCTCGTGACAAAACGCGACCAAGAAGTTGACGCTTGTTTCTCATGGCAAGCCTAACATCCATACCATGAACAATCACAATATAGGGTTTCTTTGTAAACCACTTTGCCACCATTGCCGCTGTTCCAAACGGGATCACATGGCTAACAACCACACAACGATATGTGCGTGATTCTTGCATGAGTAAAAAAACCGTCTTCAGCCAATGTGGCCAAATCCATTTATAAAATAAAGCTGTTTCTTTCAATGAATAAGAATGGGCAAATTCAGCACCTGGTTTTAATGGTCCTGTAACCACCTGTAATCGATCTTGAAAATATTCTGCAAACAACCCTAAATACCGAGCCACACCGCCTCGGCTTGGAAGAAAATCATGTGTGATAAGAAAAAGGTCACGTTCCGTCATACAACAGGGAGAGTTTTTCTAAAAAGAGAACGGATACCTTGTAAATCTTTTTTGGTGACCGAATGCGTCAACAACAGACAAGCAACATAGACACCGGCTGCGCATGGAATAATGAATATCCAGCCAACAATAGGCTTTATAAAATACCCCACGACCCACATCACGATACCACTCGAAACGATCCCCAACACAGTTTTGAAAAACAGCCAATCCAATAACGTTGGTAGGAATCTTGAAACAACGAACAATTCTAAAATAATCATGATTGAATAACTTACAAGTGAACCAATAACTGCACCCATTAATCCAAACCGTGGAATAAACACAAGATCCAAGATTATATTACACAACATCGTGACCCCCAAAATCTTCATACGAGAAGACTGTCTGTCAGAAGCATTTAAGAGTGCCCCAAAAGGAATTTCCAAAAACGATGGGAATAAGACAAAAATGAGTACACGCAAAATATCAACAGAACCCGCGTACCCCTTTCCGACAAGATTCACTGCCTCTGGCGCGACAAGCCACAAACCAAACACAATTGGTGTTGCGATAAGCAATATGTACCAAATAGCTCTTGAGAATGTATATTTTGTTGTATCGCGATCTTCAGCAATTGCCGCACTCAAACTTGGATAAAGAGCTGCCGAGAATGCAAGAGGTAGAAATTGAAATGCATACGTGAATTTATAGGCAACGCTATAAACCCCAATGGCTGCCGTGCTCATGAGCTTTGAAATCAAAATAACATCAATTGTACTATAGATTTTTGTGAAAATTCCTGCGAGCGCAAATGGTGTCATGATCTTGATCAGTGTCATGATCTGATGTTTATTCCAGACAGGAGCAAATATTTGATAACCATAAAGACGAATAACTTGCGATGAGGCTATTGCTAGGTTTGTAAAGCTTCCGAAAATAAGTGCAACAATCAGCCAAATGACATTTGGAAAAAATAAGAGTGAGATTGTTCCCGTGAGCACTGTCACGAGTTGTCCAATCACCATTCCTACTGCTTCATATTTCAGCTGTTGTGATCCACGCAAGACTCCATAACACACCAATGCGAGCGCATCAGAAATCAAGATGAGGACAGCTACCCAAATCAGTTTTGTTGTTAAGGCGTCATATCCGAATAAAATACTTGCAGCAAAAACAGTAATGACAGCAACAATCAACAAAAGATACTTAAGACCAATCGCTTCTCTCATAATTGACCGTATCTCCGCTGGTCTTTTTGCAATATCTCTTATCAAAACAGAGCTCAGTCCCAAATCTGCAACAACAGAAAACATGGTAATGATGGATGTCACAAGGAAAAATATTCCTGTTCTTTCAGGCATCATGATGCGCGCAAGTAACAAAAAATAGACAAAAGCAATGATCTTTTGTCCAACAGATGCAGCGGTCATGAAAGCGGTGTTTTTTGCGAGATGCTGTGACATGTATAGACAAGGTTAGCAAAATTGAGAGGTTTTGTAAAACAAAAATACCTGCACAAGGCAGGTATTTTTTTAACGTTTTGACCACTGTGGTGAACGACGAGCAGACAACTTTCCGAATTTCTTTCTTTCACGGATACGAGCGTCGCGTGTCATCATTCCTTGCTTTTTCAAAACTGTTTTATATTCAGGATTGAATTCAACGAGTGCACGAGCAATTCCAAGGCGGATACTATCCGCTTGTCCTGCTTGTCCACCACCCTTCACAACAATTTGAACATCAAACATGTTTTCCGTTCCTGTAAGAACAAGAGGCGATTTAACTGTTTGGTGTTGAATCGTTGTTGGAAGATATTTTTCAAGCGGACGATCATTGATAACAATCTTTCCAGATCCGTTATGATGAAGTCTTACTTGAGCAACCGCACATTTGCGTCGTCCAACCGCTCCAATAAATTTTGTTGCTTGTTCAGTCATATTAGTTCTTGACGACGAGACGCTTCAAACGCTCATTGCGGTGTGAATTCTTTGGGAGCATACGAGAAACCGCACGAACCAAGACATCACCTGGGTTATCTGCCCACACTTTTTTCATAGAGGTTGTACGCAAACCGCTTGCATACGCCGTGTGGTGAAAATATTGTTTTTGCTCCAATCTTTTTCCGATGATCTTCATTTTAGAAGCATTGATCACTTGAACATGATCTCCACCATCTACGTTTGGTGCAAAGGAAGCCTTGTGTTTTCCCATTAAAAGACCGACAGCTTGTGTTGCAAGACGTCCAGGGCTTTTTCCATCCGCATCGATGGTATGAATATTTCGATCAAGTTCATTCTTCATATTAAACAAGTTCAATTTGAACGACAGGAGCTCCGTCTCCTTTGCGTGTTCCCATCTTGGTAATACGTGTGTATCCACCATGACGATCCGCATAACGTGGAGCGAGAACATCTAAAATTTTATTGACAGGATTCTCAGAGGCAAAACGCTTCATTAAATTGCGGCGTGTTGCAAGAGTAGCTGTTTTTCCATCTGTGATGGATCTTTCAACCAATGAACGCACAACTTTTGCCTTCGTTTCCGTTGTTTTTACTTTTTCGTGTAAAATAATACTCGCAGCCAAACTTGAAAGCATGGCAGTTCTAGAGGAAGTTCGTCTTCCGAGTGTTTTTACGGCGTTACGATGGCGCATATGCGTAGGACTTAGGAAACATCTGATTCCTCAGATGAAATTTCCATTGGTTTGTTGAGAAGGATTGAAAAATAATCGATAAGTGTTTTTGCAGACTGTTCTACAGCTTCTTCTGGGCTAATGGTTCCGTCTGTTTCAATATTCATGATGAGCTTATCAAAGTTTGTGATATCGCCCACACGTGTATTTACGACATGGTAACCAACGTTTCTTACTGGGGAAAACAATGCGTCAATTGCAATGGTTCCGAGGTCATGCGTCTCACCGACGCGCTCTTCTGTTGTTGAGTACCCACGTCCTTTTCTGACGGTGATCTCCATTTCAAAAGAAGCTTTTGCGTCTGTAAGATGCGCAATTACGAGCTCAGGATTCATGATCTCCACATCTGCATTTGGAGTCAAATCAGCGGCAGTAATTGTTTTTAAACCGGACGCACTCAACTTAAGAATCACAGGTTCATCAGTGAACACCTTGAGACGAAGCGTTTTGAGATTCAAGATGATTTCTAAAGCATCTTCTTTTACGTTCTCAATTGCCTGAAACTCATGTGTAACACCTTTCATCTTTACGGCTGTCACAGCAGCTCCTGGTAAAGATGATAGCAACACGCGACGCAAAGCGTTTCCGAGTGTTGTTCCATATCCGTAGAAACATGGCTCTACAACCAAAACACCTTCGTTTGGTCGTTCGCCCTTTTCGAACGAAATTTTTGATGGAAGAAGAATGTTCTCCATACGACGTACCTCCTTAGTGATTTATCGAGAGTAAAATTCTACGATCAACCGCGGATCAAAAACTTTTTCAACGTCATCCGCTTGTGGCTCGCCAGTTACTTTTCCTGTTAAAGCAGCAATATCTGCGCTCAACCATTTTGGAACTTGATTTTCTTGATGCAGTTCACCCATTGCTTTTACGATTCCTTTTTCCTTTTTATTTTCCTTGACGGAGATTACCTCTCCAACACTTACGCTATAAGAAGGAATATCAACCAATTTATTGTTCACAAGAACAAATCCGTGTCCAACGAGTTGTCGAGCTTGTCTTCGGGTTTTTGCGAAGCCAAGACGATAAACGACGTTATCAAGACGTTGTTCCAAAAGCTGGATCATGAATTCTGCAGTGTTTCCTTTGTGTTGAGAAGCTTTTTCAAAACATTTTCGGAACTGCTTTTCTAGAAGTCCATAAACAGCTTTTGCTTTTTGCTTTTCAAGCAACTGTTCTCCATACCCAGAAATACGACGATGATTTCCTTGTTTTGGGCCATGAACACCTGGTGGATATGGTCGGCGACGAACATACTTTTCTTTGCCGAGCACAATCCCCAGACGTCTGGAGAGTTTTACGATTGGGATTTGATTTTTTGCCATAAACTAGACGCGACGTGGTTTGCGTGGACGGCAACCATTATGAGGTAGCGGGGTTAAATCTTTGATAGAAAGTACTTGAAATCCGTTTGCGTTCAGTGCACGGACAGCGGAATCTCTTCCAGCCCCAACACCCTTTACGAACACATTCACTTCTTTCAATCCAATTTCTTTTACTCGGTCTGCAGCAGCCTTCACAATCATACCAGCGGCATAAGGTGTTGCTTTCTTTGGACCTTTAAATCCACAGTTACCAGCACTTGACCATGCAAGAGTGTTTCCGTTCAGGTCTGTAAGTGTGACAATGGTATTATTAAAGGTGGCTTGAATAAACACGTTACCTTGGGTAACAGATTTAACCACTTTCTTTTTCTTTGCTTTAATTGTTTTTGCAACAGCCATATTAGGTCTTAGTCAAGGCTCGACGTCCACTTCCGGTTGTTTTACGGACGTTTCCTCGAACGGTTCGTGAATTGGTTTTTGTTCTCTGACCGTGTACTGGTAAATGCTTTGAGTGACGTGATCCACGATAAGAAGCGATTTCTTTTAAGCGTTTCACGTTTGAGAGAACATCACGTTTGAGATCCCCTTCCAATCTACGTCCTTTTTCAACAAGATCACGAACTACCTTAACCTGATCTTCCGTAAGATCTTTTGTTTTGATGTCACCCTTAACCTCAGCTTGCTTCAAAATTGATTCAGCAGTGGTTGGGCCTACACCATAAATATAGGTAAGCGCAATTCGGATGTGTTTGTTGAGAGGAATATTAACCCCGGCGATTCGTGCCATAGACAAAATAAATTACCCTTGACGTTGTTTATGTTTAGGATTTTTACAAATGACAACAACGCGACCTTTTCGGCGTGTCACACTGCAATCTTTACA
>CAIKXH010000069.1 GCA_903831335.1 Candidatus Uhrbacteria bacterium
AAGACGAAGATGAGGATGAAAACGAAGTCACATCTGATTCAGAAGCAAAACCTGCAAAAAAAGCTTGGGCAAAGCTCAGCTATAAAAAATAGGATTGCAAAAGTAGAAAAACCTCGAATTTACATCGAGGTTTTTTCTTTTCCCGATCGATTTAAGAATGCTATACTGTCGCAACAGTATGACACAGTCGCAAGCACTCGATATTTTAAAAACCGGTAATTCGGTTTTTTTGACCGGTGAACCCGGGGCAGGAAAGACGTACACGATCAACCGTTACGTCCAGTATTTGCGTTCTAAGGATGTGAGTGTTGCGATTACCGCCTCAACAGGCATAGCTGCAACGCATGTTGGGGGGATGACAATTCATTCATGGTGCGGAATCGGAATTAATAAGATGTTGTCAAAAGAAGAGTTGCGTGAGATTGCACGGAATGCTCGGGTTGTGAATCGGATGCTAAAAGTTTCCGTGCTTATCATAGATGAAATTTCCATGCTTGATGGTCATACGTTTGATCTTATCGAACTTGTTTGCAGAACCGTGAGAAAGAAAGATGAACCGTTTGGTGGGATGCAAGTGGTTTGTGTTGGAGATTTTTTTCAGTTGCCTCCTGTTTCAAAATATGGTGAACCAGAACCTGTTTTTGCATTTCAATCACGGGCATGGGAGATGATGGATCCTCGGGTGTGTTATTTAACAGAACATCATCGTCAAGATGATAAGGAATTTTTAGAGGTTTTACGTTCCATGAGAGCTGGCTATTTGTCCGATGAAAATAGGAATGTTCTTCTTTCGCGCTCTGTCGATACCAATTTCGATCATGCAGATTTGGATGTTCCAAAATTGTTTACGCACAACATGAATGTTGATCGCTTAAACGATTATGAACTCAATCGTATTTCTGGAACAAGACACACATTTGAAATGAAATCGCACGGCGCGCCTCCTCTTGTTGATCAGTTAAAACGTGGTTGTTTGTCGCCGGAATTTCTTCATCTGAAGAGGGGTGCGCAGGTCATGTTTACCAAAAACAGTTTCACGGAAAATTATGTGAATGGAACAGTCGGGGTTGTGACAGGGTTTGTTGGGGAGTTTAAATATCCTGTTGTTCAATTAAAAAATGGAAAAACAATTGATGTTGTTCCTGTTTCTTGGTCTATTCGCGCAGAAGATAAAGAGCTCGCGAGCATTATTCAGCTTCCTCTTCGTTTGGCATGGGCCATGACCGTTCACAAAAGTCAGGGGATGACGATTGATGAGGCATTTGTCGATTTATCAAATGCGTTTGTTTGCGGACAAGGTTATGTTGCGCTTTCTCGGGTGAGATCTTTGAATGGATTGCATCTTGGGGGATTAAACGCTCAAGCTCTTGAGGTGAATCAGGATGTCCTCATGAAGGATGCAGAGTTTCGAACACACTCACAGGATGCTGAGGAACTTCTAGAACTGCTGACATCAGAGGATCTTAAAACACGCCACGATCGTTTTGTGAGAGATTGTGATGGAAATGTGGACGGGAGAGTTGTTGAAAAGCCAGAAAAGCTGGGTAAAGCCGAAAGGGAAGAGAAGAAGAGAAAATTGAAAAGCAAAAAAGAAATGAAGATCCCGACAAATGAACAGACGTTGGCGCTCGTGCGCATTGGTATGAATCTGGATCAGATCGTAGAAATGCGCGGAATCAAAATTGGAACGGTGCTAAATCATCTTGAACAGATGCTTGAAGACAAAATGTATTCAAGGTATGAAATTGAACATCTGAAAAAAGCGAATTTGAAATCCATTGAGAAAATTGTTAAGGTCTTTGTAGATCTTGAAAGTCATCA
>CAIKXH010000070.1 GCA_903831335.1 Candidatus Uhrbacteria bacterium
CATTCGCCTGATTTCGAGAATCGAAGATTGTTGGATGTTTTTTCCGAGCGTTTATGAAATGTATTTGCCGGGTATTGACCTCTTCGTCTTCACAGAAAACGAGAAGTACTGGTGTGTCCAGGTGAGAGCCGTAGAGGATGCAAAAACCGTTTGTCTGGCAAGTCGCGCCAACGAAGATCCGGCAGACATGGAAAGAAAGTGGCCCCCCTCGGTCTTTCGTGGATCTGTGATGTTGTCGAGGCCCTACCCCAATTACACGTTTCTGCCTTGCAACATCAAACAACCAGCGGGAACCCCTCCGTTGCTCAAGACAGAAATTGCCGACTTGGAAAACTTCTTTCTTGGAGAAGAGGTGGAACAAGAAAGCACAGAAGCTGCCTGAAACCCTGACACCTGAACAAGGTGTCTTTTTATTTCTTATTTACAAATGCCGTTTCTAATCGATCTAATGCGACAATGAAAGCCGCACGACGCAGATCCGTCTTTCTTGCCAGGGCAGAATCAAAGATGTTTTGTGCCTCACGCGCCATAATTTCTTTTAGACGCTTGAATACATCTTCCTCAGACCAATGTTCTCCTTTTAAATTCTGTTCCCACTCGAACGTAGAAACAGTAACCCCACCCGCATTTGCCAAAATGTCAGGAATAACAGGAATATTTCTTTCAAAGAAAGAATCATCTGCCTCTGGAGTCGTTGGACCATTTGCAAGTTCCAAAATTGCACGCGCTTTTACCTGCCCAACATTTTCTTTTGTGAGTTGATTTTCAAGTGCAGCAGGAATCAGCAAATCACAATCACACACAAGAAGATCTTGCTGAGAAATATTTGTAGATCCTTCAAAATTCATCACACTCCCAGTTGCTTTTTTATGCTCCTCGAGTTTTTTTGGATCAATTCCCGCTTCACAGTAAATCGCCCCTTTAGAATCAGAGGTTGCAACAAAAACGTGTCCAGCCCTTGTCCACAATTCAGCTGCGTGTGAACCCGCATTTCCAAATCCCTGAATTGCGACACGGCAAACCAATGGCAACCCAAGTTTTTCCCGAAGCGCATCGAATACGTAAAATCCTCCTTGTGCTGTTGCCGTCCCCCTTCCTTGAGAACCTCCATTTTCTATTGGTTTGCCTGTGATTACCGCTCCTGAAAAATCACCCGTCATCTTTGCGTATTCATCTGCCATCCACGCCATAATTTGTGGAGTTGTATTTACATCTGGCGCTGGAACATCTTTTTTTGGACCAACAACATCATGCATAGTTCTCATCCACCCTCTCGATAATGCTTCTAATTCTCGAGCTGAAAGCAACTTAGGATTCACGGTAATTCCACCTTTTCCTCCACCCATAGGAATATTCACAACAGCACACTTGAGTGTCATCCAAAATGCGAGGGCTTTTACTTCCTCGATATCTGTTTGCTCGTGATATCGAATCCCCCCTTTGTAAGGTCCGCGCCAATTATTATGCTGAACGCGATACCCCTCGAATAACCGAGTAGAACCATCATCCATCACAACAGGAATCGCAACACGAATTTGGCGATTTGGTTGCATGAGTTGATCGATAACTGTTTGCGAAAATGACTGAACCGAAAATGCTCGAGCTAATTGTGTCATGGCGTTTTGAAATGGATTGGACATACAATAAAAAAAGAATAGGGATCGAAACATCGTATGCTATTTGAAAAAAAAGAAAAGTGGACAAAAACACCACGGTTACCCGTGGTGTTTTCTTATTCTTGCCTTGATAAAAATCGTTCTGCGTCAAGCATTGCCATACAACCCGTTCCCGCCGCTGTGATCGCTTGGCGGTATTTATGGTCTGCAACGTCCCCTCCGGCATACACACCTTCAATAGATGTTTCTGTGGAACCAGGTTTTGTCACAATGTATCCAACTTGATCTAACTCTAATTTTCCTTGAAACAAATCTGTGTTCGGTTTGTGACCAATTGCGACGAATAGGCCATCCGCTTGAATTTCAGAGGTCTCCCCTGTTTTATTATTTTTTACTTTGAGCGTTGTGAGTTTTGTTTCGTCCCCTAAGACTTCGACGACTTCCGTATTCCATACAATCTCAATTTTTGGATTTGCCTTTACGCGATCTTGCATGATCTTTGAAGCTTTTAGCTCATCTTTACGAACGAGCAATGTAAGTTTTGATGCGAAGCGAGTAAGGAAATTCGCTTCTTCCATCGCGGCATCTCCCCCACCCACAACAACAATATGTTTTTCTTTAAAGAAAAACCCATCACACGTAGCACAGGCAGAAACACCACGCCCCCAATAGGCTTGTTCTCCAGGAACCCCTAGCCACTTTGCTTGTGCACCTGTACAAATGATGACACTTTTTGCGTAATATTCTTGTTCACCTGATTTCACCAAAAATGGACGTACAGAAAAATCCACTTCTATGACATCTTTTGCGATGATTTCTGTTTCAAATCTCTCGGCCTGTTTTTTCATTTCACTCATGAGATCCGGACCCATGATTCCTTTTGGGAAACCAGGAAAGTTTTCTACTTCTGTTGTGAGCATGAGTTGTCCGCCTGGTTGTCCGCCCGCACTTTGCCCTTCAAAAAGAAGCGGTTTCAGCTCCGCGCGTCCGGCATAAATGGCCGCTGAGTATCCGGCAGGACCAGAACCGATAATGATGAGGTTTCGTGTTTCCATACATTTTTTAATCAAAAAATCGTAAGTGAACCTTACGACTTTTTTCAACTTAATTCAAGTGCTTCTCAAGATGTTCGACAAATTTTTCTTTTGTCATTGCTCCTGAAAACTGATTGATGACTTCACCTTTTTTAAACAAGATAAAGGTTGGGATGGAAAGAATATTGAATCTTTGAGCGAGTGAAGACTGTTCATCTACATTCACTTTTCCAATAATGACATTGTCCATTTCCTTTGCAAGTTCTTCCAGGATTGGTGCAACCATACGGCAAGGACCGCACCATGGTGCCCAAAAATCCACAAGAACAAGTTTATCTGCCTGTAAAACAAACTGATCAAAATTCTCCTCCGTCAAAATGAGCTCAGACATAGAAAAAAATTAGTTTTTAGCGGGCATCGACTCCTTCGATCTTAAAAATCTTTGTAATCTTTTCTTCTGTATAGGTTTCAAAAATGTCTCCTTCTTCTGGTTTCACTTTTCCTTTAAAGGAGAGACCGATTTCTTGCCCAGGTTGTCCTTCTTTGATTTCTCCTGGACCCAACTGAAGAGCGAGAATTTCCCCTTCTCCAACATATTCCCCATTACGTGAGATACGTAACTTTGATTTTGGAAGAATTTTTGATTTCTTTACTTTTCCACCAACGATAAATCCGTGATCTGTTTTTCTGAATACTTTTACAACCTCAAATCCACCAAGTTCTGTAATGATCAATTCAGCAGGAAGTAATTTCTTTAATTCTTCAATTACATCATCAAACAAACGATAAATGATGTCGAATTTTCTGACAGAAACATGCTTCTCACGTGCCAAAATTTCTGCGGATCCGATTGGTCTTGTGTTAAAAGCTAAAATAATTGCTCCACCCGCTTCTGCATCTTGAACGTCTGTGTCTGTGATATTTCCAAGACCCTTTTTAATCACCTTAACAGAAACGTCTTCATGTTTAATTTTATCAATCATTCCCAAAATCGCTTCCAGAG
>CAIKXH010000071.1 GCA_903831335.1 Candidatus Uhrbacteria bacterium
CTTGAATTCCTTTTGCTCAAAATGACGTTCTGTTTCATCTTTGCTTTTGAAATCGACACCGTCAGGCATGGGAGTTTCTTTTTGATATTTTTTTAAAAAATTAATGGACTGATTATGCACAATGCGATAAATCCAGCTCGAAAATTTCTTTTTTGTATCAAACCGATTCAGTTGAACGAACGCATTGATAAAGGATTCCTGAACAATATCCATGGCCTTATGTTCATCCTTCACTAATCGATTCGCATAACGTAAAAGTTTTTCTTGATATCGCTCAACAATCACAACATAAAGCTCCTGATCTTTTGATCGGATTTCTTCAACGATTTCCTCATCAGAGCGTAATTCAAGATTCTGCATAACAAAATTCTATCAAACATAAACAGGAAACACACGAAATGACCACGCTCACTCCCGTGTGTTTCCTGTTGTATCTCTAATGTCTCCCATTTCTTCCCATTCCTTTTCCTCCATTTTTTTGGCCAGAACCATTTTGTAGTCCCAAGCCTAATTCTTGACGAATTTTTTGTGCTTCACTGATTTTTCCTTGCTCAGCAAGTTCATGAGCCTCAACGAATTTGGCAAAATTTTCTTTTGTTACTATTTGCGATGCTCTCCCTTTTCCATCCATTAAATTTTTCCAAGACGTATAATCCTTCTGATCAAATGCTTTTTCCATCGCTGTATGGCGTTCTGCAGAATAATAAGGCCCCTTTACCGCAGGATCTCCTTTATACGCGAATGCTGTACTCGCAGAAACCCCCACTGTTCCAAGCAAGAGGGCAAAAGCCCCTAATCCCAAGAGTGTTTTTTTCATAAAATGATCTTATTTTGTTAGTATTTCGACCTTTCTCTCCCTTAATACAATCCTTAAGCTGTTTTTCTTTCATACAAAACACCCGTATGTTTACGGGTGTTTTATCATCCTCTTTTATGATTCATTTTTTATCATCTTGATTGCCTCTTGCACGGTTGTCATAAATTGTGCAGGAAAGATGATGGTCGAGTTCTTCTCTACGCTAATCTCTGCCATGGTCTGTAATGTTCTGAGCTGAAGAGCAACCGGATGTGCAGAGATAATGTCTGCCGCTTCTCCGAGCTTCACTGCAGCTTGAAACTCTCCTTCGGCCGCCACGATTTTTGCACGACGCTCACGTTCTGCTTCTGCTTCTTTTGCCATTGCGCGCTGCATGTTGTCCGGAAGAAAAATATCTTTGATCTCAACAGCGGTCACCTGAACTCCCCAAGGCTCTGTGTGAGAATCAATCACATTTTTAATTTGTAGATTGATGTCGCTTGTTTCCGAAAGAAGTTGATCGAGCTTGAATTGTCCAATAACGTTTCTCACAGTTGTCTGAGAAATTTGATTCACCGCATCATACACATTCTCAATAGCAACAACCGATTTTTGTGGATCCACGATGTGATAGTACGCGACAGCAGCGATATCGATGGATACGTTATCTTTTGTAATAATCTTCTGCGACGGAATGTTCATCGTGATCGTTCTGAGCGTCACTTTTGTCATCTGTTCAAGAACAGGGATAAGAATGATGAGCCCAGGACCGCGAACGCCTGTGCACTTTCCCAGAAAAAAGATCACACCACGGTCATACTCCTTTACGACCCGAAGTGACAACGAAAGAACAACGACGACGAAAAGCAGGAAAAAATACATATGTTTTCATTAACGTAAAAAGAATTAACCGCGTCTACCTACCGTCTTAACACCATTAGAGATTCATGTTAAGTAGAATCTTTTTCTACACAAAATTTCCCTTCGGAAAATATCGCTTCCTCATCGACCGAAATACGCTCAATATCGATGAATACGTCCACGTGATACCGCCCTTTTTTTCTATGAAAACCTGGTTTTGGATAGATTGCATGCTTTGCCCCAAGAGAAATATGAAGACCAAGCTGGCGTTCATAAGCGGTAATATCATTTACAACAACATTCTTGCTCATGGATGGATTCAAACTTAACCCAAACTCTCGCACCGTCACTTCCTCACTCTCCTGAATCATTTTGAGAATCTCTTGAAAGTCTTCTGGGGCGTTTGGTGCCGTCAAAATACTTTCCTTTATCTGAGCGACGAATGGTTCCACAATTTTTACACGATGATTTGCGTCCGCATATCCAAAAATCATCACCTCCCCATTCACTTTTTTAAAATCTGTGGTTTCTGTGAACACCTCCCCGATCGGGAACGTCCCTCCCACATTTTTCATTTCTGTATAATCCCCAATATTCATTTTTGCATCTTCCATTGGTGCCTCGTACACAAGTTTTGTTCCGCCAAAACATTCTACAACAACCTGTTTTGCCAAATCCATTTTCCGCTTAAGTGCATGCCCAAGCGGCCGATAATATTCTTTGTCGTATGCAAGCGAATGGATGTATGTTTCAAACTGATCTTCTGACATGCGTGCAAGATGAATGTGTTCGATCGTTTTTAAATTTCGTGAAAAAAGCTCAATACGAATACGAAATTCATTCAATCGAAAATTCATCGACTGCACGAGAACGACCAAATCTCCAGATTTCATGGAGCGCATTTTTTCAATCGCTTCCTCTGGTGTCACTGAATCAATATCCAAAAATTCCGCTTCGGGAAGCGCTCTGCGATAACCGTCTGTTAAAATCTGCGCGAGCGGAGCAACTTTATCATACAAAACAAGTGCACGTTCTGTGGATTGTATTTTAATCGCATCCTGAAGAATATCCGAGAGATTTTTTACCGCAAGATCAATCAATGAATTCATACTTACTTCAAATAATATCGACACAACTCTTCCACAATCTGATCTGGTGATTGTGTTGCATCAATCACGTGATCCACAAAAATAACATTGTGTTGCTGCGAAGCAAGATTTTTTTGAAATTCAACCGTAACATCTCCAATCCCTTCTTCATTCATACGTTTTTGATTTCTTGCTTGCAATGTTTGTTCATCGAGCTTTAATAAAAATATTGTTGCACCTGACGCATGTAATTGTTTGGCAAAAGACTCATTCATTCCGCTGGTAAAAAAATGAAGTACTTCTGCTTTTGCGATTCGATCCAGTGCTCTTGGCACAATCTCACGATTCCGATATTCAGAGTCTTCTGGCCAAACCCCGCCGTTTTCAAACAAAATCTCATCATCAAGATCTGTTGCAGGAAGACCATATGTGTCTCTTAGCAGTTTCATGAGCGTCGTTTTCCCAGATGCGGGAGCACCATACACGACAAATCGTTTATCTTTAAGGATCTCTGTTGGATTCATATAGCGCATTCTATCGTTTTCTCAAGAAACCGTCTAAAAACACCCGTTATGGGTGTTTTTGTAATAGCATGTCTATTTGCTCAATGGCGCGCGCAAGCCGTTCCTCTTTTGACCCCCTCACGATAACGAATGATCGTTTCGTTTCTATGAGTTTTTCTACAAAACGGTCATGCATCCAATGACGAATCTGTTCTCCATCTCGTGTGCCGTCTTGCACGAACGGAATTTCATCGCCTGTCAGGATGTATAAGGCATGTTGTTGCTCATCCGCCAGAATCTCGACTGCGTCGGACTAAGACCCCATATAACGTTCATGCCAAACAGATGTCGCGAATGCGTCTGTGTCGCAAATGAGAACCTTATGACACACTTCGGCGAGCGCGTTTTCCATAGAATTCTGTGCCGTCGCAATATGTGAAAATTCTTCCGTTGTCCACACGGTCGCGTTTGTGTCGAAAAGCTTCCCTTCGCTATACACCCTTCCATATTCAGGGACCCATGTTGTCTCATAATGCTTCGCGAGATCTTTTGCGAGCGTGGTAGTCCCCGTCGATTCTGCTCCGAGGATCACAATCCTTTTTGCATAATATCCTCGTACTGCTGGCGACAGAAACTCCCAATGGGTAAGCGGGTTCTCACGAATGCGTGTTCCAGAAATTGGAACCGTTCCCCTCGCTTGATCTACGCACACGTGTTTACAGCCCATCGCTTCTGCATACGGATCACCATAAGCCTCTGATGTAAAAACAGCATCTGGTGCGTGTCCCAAAATCTCTATCGTCCGCTTCGCCCATGCAATAGAATCATCATCAGGTAAATCATCAACAGTCACAACAATTTCTGCGTTTGGAAAACGTTGGCGTAACCAACCCGCCCGAAGAGTGGCGTGTGGAATCTGACCTTCGCGATCACAAACGATCACTGTTACACAATCAGACTCCTGAAGAGCTGTCTCGATTAGATACTCATGCCCCTTGTGTGGAGGATAAAATTTTCCTATAACGACCCCGTGTGAGAATTTCATAGGGAAATGAATTATGAAGCAAGAATTATGAAGCAAGAATACGATTTACAATATGTATTCATACTTCTTACTCCTTTATTCGTACTTCACTTTTCTGCATTGTTCGTTTCCACTCCACAAGTCCTCTCAAGCACATGAAAAAGAAAATGCAATACAAAATCGCTGTAAGATATAGACCTTTCGAGATATAGAGATATACATAAATCACATCCACACTCATCCAGATATACCAGTTTTCTAAATGCTTTTTCGTAAGCAAATATTGTGCAACCAAACTCATGGCTGTTGTGAGCGCATCAAGAAAAGGCGCTGCATCATGCGCACGAACAAGGATGTTCCATTCCACCCAAGTTCCAAGGGAAAGCAAGATCAAAAGCCAGACCCATTCTCTGCGTGAGGTTTTTGA
>CAIKXH010000072.1 GCA_903831335.1 Candidatus Uhrbacteria bacterium
ATCTTTTCTATAAGCAGCAGCAAGCGCTGCTTGAATGGCATCAATAACAGACTCATAGGCGAGACCTTTTTCATCACAAATCTGACGAATCGCTTGTTCAATAAGAGAGGACATAAGAAAACGAAGTGAATAAAGAAGTAAGAATTATGGAGAATGAATACACACATGAAAACGGAATGAGAAAAATCATCCCCTTTTCAGCAAAGAAACCCGTCATTCAGACAGGTTTCAGATACAAATAGACTAACAAATCAAACCTCAAACGTCAATAGCTTCGATATGCACCAGGTTCGGCGGATCTTGATCAAACTCGATTGCAATCACATCAACACGCCAAGAATCTTCTGTTCTGTTATGTAAAGCAAGATACTCATCTGCACAGGCCGCTAGATGCTTTCGCTTTGCAGGTGTTACAGCATCTTCTGGGTAACCATATGTGTCATCATGCCTAGATTTTACTTCTACAAACACGACTTCGGCATCCTGTTCACAAATAACATCAATCTCTCCATAGACACATCGCCATTGACGCTCCAAAATACAGTATCCTTTTTTCTGTAAATAAATCGTTGCAAGATCTTCTCCGTCGTTTCCGAATTGCCGACGTGGATCCATCATATTATTTCTTGCGACCAGGAATGTATTTTGACTTTGCATGTTCCTTTATATTTTTTTCACGCAAAGATGGAATATCTTTTAACGCAAATCTTGCGATAACAGCGACCCATACAACGAATCCAATAAACCAAAACGCATACCAAATGCGTGCACCGAACAATCGGATCTCTTCATAACTAAAGAAAAAGAAAACCAATCCAAGAAGCCCCATGGTGACACAAAACGAAACAACACGTTTCCCAATCAACTTCAGATATCGGTCATGTGTTTTCTGAACCAAAACAATTCTGCACACAATTCCTACAAGAAACAGGAAAAGAAATAAACCAAGCATGCCTTTTCCTAATAAACCATTCACATTTGCTGCGTCTAGCGAAAACCAAAACATTGGGTTGAGCATATTGATATTCATAGTATTACGAGAATAGTCGAAACAGGACCCATGCGTCAAGCGCTTCTGTTATGTATTTGTTAACACACGTGCAACTCCCCCAAGGATATCACTCCCCACATTTGTTGCAATGAAAATTCCAGCAAAAACAATAAGGACACCAATCACTTTATAGAAGAACCGTGATGATCCGAATCCGAGATACTTTTCTGCGAATGCGTTTTCTCCAAACCACTCAAAAACCTTCTCAGACTTTGCAACAACAAAATATCCGATAACCATTACAATGATACCAAGTGGGATGCGTAGAAATGGGGACATAAAAAAATAAAGTGAGAAATTCTAAGAAGATTGTAACATGAAAAAGAAACTGTCCAAATAAAAAAGACCACACTAAGTGATCTTTTTTGTGATGGATGTTGAGGGATAAGAGGTACCTCAACACGATCGCTGTGCAATCAACAAACCTTCGGTTTGCTTCCACCATACAAAAACACCGTAGATGAACCACGGTGTTTTTGTATGGTGGATGTTGAGGGATTCGAACCCCCGACCCTCTCGGTGTAAACGAGATGCTCTAACCAGCTGAGCTAAACATCCAAATGAAATTGTTTCGGCTGATACCCAGCCACGAAATATCCCTGTTGGATAAACTGAAAGATACACAATCCAAAAAATTTTGTAAAGAAAAACCACCCTTTGAAGTGATCTGGGGGTGGTAAGTTACGCTGAGCGTGTGGTTGGGTGGGAATATTGCCTTCCAATAAGGGTGTGCCGCAATGTATCGCGACAACTGCTCATCCACTCCCTAACGATGAATAAGCAGGAAACTCCCCCATTTTCAGACAATACTATGTGTTGACGGGCCATGTTGTGACATGGTGTTTTTTTGTGAGGATGATTGAGATTGTTGATTTTGTAGAGATTCAATCCGCTCGCAAGAGAGTTAAACAAGGAAACCATCTTTCGTCAATGGGTAAATAAGAAATACAAATAGGAATTCAAACCCTTTTTCATCCACAAAACAAAAATACCCAACTAAAGTTGGGTATTTTTGTGGTGCAGACGAGAGGACTTGAACCTCCAATCCCTTGCGAGAACCAGCACCTCAAGCTGGCGCGTATACCATTCCGCCACGTCTGCACACATTTCTATGCGTCGAAATCATAATCGATCTCTCAAAAAAGATCAAGTGTCGAATTGTCGATTCTTTCCAGTGATAACACGCATTTTCAAAGGCTCAATAGAAATATCAAACCGCGTCCCCTCCATTTGTTCCCCATCAGCAAAGACCTGAATTGGCTTTTCTGAACGAATTGTCATGGATTGGAGAGGAAGGATGCTTTCCTCTTTTGTGGATCTCTGAAAAATACCACGCTTCACATCAGCTCGGATGACCGCCTGCAACATGCCTTCTGATGGATTTGATGCGCCGACCAGATTTCGAATTTCTAATTCTGCGGTTGAAGTTGGAAATACACGAAACTTTTCCTCAAATGTAATTTCCGCTCGAAACTGAGGAACATTAATTCCTGTAATAAATTTTCTTCCGTTCACTGTTCCAATGACAATTGTCTCTAGGCGGCGTGCAGAGAGAATATCACAGGCGGCAACCCCTTCTGGAATCCCAAGGAGTTCTGCAAGCTGATTTTTTGGACCAAGTGGAATCATCCCAAATACAACCTGACTTTCTACAACAACATTCAAAACCTTTCTTACTGTATCATCATTTCCGAGCACAACAACCGTTGTCACCCCTTTATCTATTTCATCACGAATCATTTCTTCCGCATTTCGAAACAAAGCAAGACGAGAAATCTTGCCGTTGATTCCAAGGTCTGTTAAACGATTTTCAATCAGCGCCAATTCTTTTTCGAATCGTTTGTTGCCTTGGATAAAATCATCGTACAAATAGCAATACATAAAGACAAAGTCGTAAAGTCAAATAGTTGAAGAGTGAATGAAATCTTTTTCTATCGAAAACCAACTCCTTCACTTTTTGACTTTACGACTTTTTGACTTTTTTACTCTTTCTTCCCCATGGAAATACGTCCGTTGACAACAGCTCCTTCTGCAATAGAAAGGTGGCTTGTCACGATATCTCCTGTTACCTGTGAAGTTGAGAGCAGCTGCAAACCATCTTCGATTTGCAAATTTCCAACAATCACTCCCGCAATAACAGATTGCTTTGCAGAGACCTCTGCATGAATGACGGCACTTTCTCCAACGTGCAATGCGGCACTTGTTTGAAGCGATCCATTCAACTCTCCGTCGATTGTAATGTCTCCGTTCGATTTAAAATCCCCTTCTACTTTAACTCCTTGAGCGATAATCGTTTCGCTCCCTGCGTGTTGATGTGCCATAGAATTTTCTTGTTTACCGAACATAAAAATTACATTTGTTCCACAGGCTCAATACCCATGAGATCTAATCCATTTTTTAGCACACGTGCAACCGCTTCTGCAAGGGCCAGCCGAGCATTCATGACCTCTAAATCTGCTTTGAGAATAGGTGCCTCTGCGTAAAAAGCAGCGAATGTTTGAGATAAATCAAACAAATATTGCGCCACCTGACTCAGCTGAAGCGTTTGTACACACCCAAAAACAACATCCGGATATTTTGCGATTTGCATGATCAGTTCATGCTCTACCGGTGTTTTCAGCTCATCACCCATTTGCGTTACAGCCCTCTTTGGAGCTTTTTTCAACAAACTCTCAATACGAGCAAGCATGTAGAGAACATAAGGTCCCGTGAACCCCTCGAACACAAGAGATTCTTCCAGATCAAAAACGATTGGTTTTTCAATATCTTGTTTTAACAT
>CAIKXH010000073.1 GCA_903831335.1 Candidatus Uhrbacteria bacterium
ATGTCAATCGCTGTGCTCAAGAGCTTAACCTCTGTGTTAACGATTCCAACAATCAAACCAGACGGAATTTGATCCTCAAGACCTGATGTGACTACGATATCGTTTTGATGAATTTCTTCATCAATAGGTAAAAATTTCAACTCAATAAGATTATTAGAGGTCCCTTGAGCAATTCCGATTGTTCTTGTTTTATTCAAAAGTGAAACACCTGTAGCCAATTGAAAGTCTGTTGATGCAGTTATGATTGACTGTGTTTGATCAACGCGTGTTACCTTCCCCACAAACATTCCATCCCCGACAATCACAGCAGAACCAAGGATGACTTTTTGATCTGAACCAACATCCACAATAAATGTGGATGTTTGGTTTGATACGGTTCTTCCAATAATTCTTCCGGGAATTCCTACCAGCTCTCTTTGTTTAAGAAAGACGAGTTCCTTCTTTAATAATTCATTTTCTTTGAGGAGAGTTGCGATTTGAACTTGATCAATCGCAAATTGATTTCTTTCTGAAACCACCCTTTCGTAATCACTTGTTTTTACAGAACAAGATCCAAAAAGAGACCTGGATTGATTTGAAATCCAAGTCGCTGAAGACACAAGAGGTTTTTGAAAAAAATGTGCTGTTCGAAAAACAAGAGGGCGCAGCAACAGAAATAACAATACAAAAACAATGAGTGCGACAGGAGCAATCAATCGACGACGAACATTAAGCCATGTTCGGAACGTTGGCATAGATTAGATAATATTACCCTCTGTTGCAGATGGTAAGGAAATGTCTTTGAGGAGCTCTTCGTTTTCAAGTAACAAACCCGCGCCGCGGACAACAGAGGTGACAGGATCTTCTGCAACACGAACAGGAATTTCCGCGTGACGACTAATAAGAACATCAATTCCGCGCAACAATGCCCCACCACCCGTAAGAACAATTCCGCGTTCATAAATATCCGCAACGAGTTCAGGCGGTGTTTTTTCAAGGGTGGATTTTATCTGTTCAATAATGGTTCTAATAGACCTGTCCATGGCTTCTCTGATTTGAGTGTCTGTAACAATAATTTCCTTTGGAAGCCCTGTAATAAGATCACGACCGCGCATTTCAATTTCAAGCGGAACATCTTGCGGGATCGCAGAACCAATACGCATTTTTACTTTTTCAGCGACACGCTCTCCAAGCAAAAGATTAAACATGTCTCTTGCATATTGAATAATATTTTTATTCAACTCGTCTCCAGCAATATCAAGAGACTTCCACGTCACAATTCCCGCAAGAGACATGACGGCAATTTCTGTTGTTCCACCACCAATATCAACAATCATCATTCCAACAGATTCTGAAAGCGGAAGGCGCGCACCAAGAGCTGCGAGCATGGGATTTTCTACAAGATATACTTTTCTTGCTCCAGCTGACAAAGCAGCATCTTCTACAGCTTTACGTTCAACTTCTGTGGTCTCAAGCGGCACACCAATCACAATGCGTGGTCTTGGAGCAAAACTAAAAGAATCCGTGTAGGCTTTATCAATAAAATATTTCAGCATTTTTTCTGTAACTTCAAAATCTGATATAACGCCTTTTTGCAATGGTTTTGTAATAGAGATATGCGGAGGCGTTTTTCCTACCATGTCTTTTGCATCTTTTCCAACAGCAAGAATTTGA
>CAIKXH010000074.1 GCA_903831335.1 Candidatus Uhrbacteria bacterium
AAGAGGATTTATTTTTGATCGCAAATGTGATTCATGTGACAGGAAAAGGAAAGATGATTGGTCATGTGTCGAAACCAGGATATTTTGTGGTTGAGTCCATGAAAGAGGAGTTGGCTGATGCGTATGCGATTTCTGATGTTGTAGTGAGCCGTGCGGGTGCTGGAGCGATTTCAGAACTGGCTGCACTTAAGAAGGCTGCGATCATTATTCCTTTGCCGAATTCCCCGCAGGAAGAGAATGCAAAGGCGATTCGTGAAGCAAGTATTGTTTTGGCTCAAGGATCAAGTTCACATCGAGATGTTCTGAATCAGGTTCGTCGATTGTTGAGCGATCCTTTGAAGCGTCTTGCTCTTGGTCAGCGATTATCCCTTGAACTTGAGACAAATTGCGCAGAAACGATTGTGGGGATGTTACAAGGAAAATAGACCCTTGCCATTTTGGAAATGGTTTGGTATATTTTCGCACGTTACAGAGGTACGTCATGTATGAATCGTTAAATATGCGCTGGTAGCTCAGTGGTAGAGCAGGGGCCTTTTAAGCCCAAGGTCGCGGGTCCGATCCCCGCCCGGCGCACCAACAAAAAACATCGAGCTTCGGTTCGATGTTTTTTGTTGGTGAACTCTTGACAAACCCATTGCCATTCGTTCTTTTTCATACTAGTATTTATGCATAAATTTTTAATATCAATTTTATGGGAGGCACAGGTACTTGCACCGCTTGTGGTGCAGAAGAAATCGAAATCAACGACGATGAAATGTGTGCAGATTGCGCAAAAAATGACGGCGCAGATTTCAAGGGAAATGATGATGAAATGGATATGAATCTTGGAATGGATGACGGTGATGAGAGCTAAATAAAAAAAGACACCACTGAAGAGAGGTGTCTTTTTTATTCAAAGAGAATATCTTTGGTTGGATCAAAACTTTTCTCAGAGATAACGAATTGGCTTTTTTGTTCTGCTTTGAGTTTTGTAATGTGTGCACTCCATGCTGGACCAAATGCCATTACAAGATCTGAAGGAGAAAGGGCGCGGCGCAATAATTCTGGGCGCTTGAGAAGATTTACTGTTGCTGTTTTCTTTTTTGGATCTATGACAACCCATTTATCTGGTTTGTCTTCTGTGATTTTTGTGTCTTTTCCGAAGACGAGGTACGGATCATTTGCTGGTTGATATACGTAAATCTCTGGTGCATCATCAAATCGTATTAATGTGTTTGGTTTGAATGTGCTTTTTTTGATGAGCGGATAGGAAGCAAGTTTTTTTGCGTCTGTTATGGTTACGTATTTGAATGAGTCAAACCATGTGTAATAGTTTTGTTCATCTGGAATGCTGTATCTGACCCCGTTGCGAAGCAAGAATACTGTTGGAGATGTTTTGGTTTTAAGAACTGTTGCTTCACTGGCGAACAAATTTGGGTGTAAATAGGCAATGTAAAGATTCCCGTCGTATCCAATCCAACTCACTTTTGTTTTTTCCAGAATGGGATGTTTGCCGAATCCGATAGAAATTGGTTTATCTTTTACGGCTGGAAGGAAATGAAGGGTGAAGTCTCCACCGGGGGATGCGGAGAGACAAAGCGTTTTTGTGTCTGTAAGAGCAACGGCGCTGACAGCATCTTTAAATTTTTCACAAGGACTTTTCTTTGGGACAGACAAAAGGGATTCGGCTGTTTGCATGGATGGATATCCGAGCGCTTTTGCAGGATCTGCTCCGTTTACGGCTGCAAATGTGTTTTTAAAAGACCACGCATGCTCTGTTTCAGAAAAGGTGATGAGCAGATTTCCGTTAATGAGTCCTAGGGCCTTTATGGGGACATCACTTTTATAGCGGACGATATGAAATGATCCTTTGTCAAAGAGTTCTGGTGCTTGTGTAATGTGTGCAGAGTCATCTGCATGGGAAATATTTGCGGAGACGCCAATGAGGATCAAAATAAGAAGAACAATTAGGATCGTTTTTTTCATACAAAGATAGTTTATCAGAAAAATATGGTATGCGGGTAGTGTGCTGGACGACACTCGGCCGAATCCGTACAATGCACCCATGATTTCCGACGCTAAATTTCCATGGTCATTTGAACGTGATGAAGTCGATTTGCTTGAAGAAGATATCGATGAGATTTATCGTACGTATCAATCTCCAAAAGGAGAAGTAAAAACCATAGAACAAGCGATTATCTTGGAGCAGCTGGAAACAGAAGAACGCGCAGAAGCGGAGTTTTCGCTTATGATGGGAGTGAAAGGGTTTTTTAAAAAATCTGAAGAAAAGACTGTTTGGGGATATTCTTCAACAGAAGAGCGTGTTCCCGAACAATCTTTTTCTTGTGAAACAAGCAGATCCCCGTTTTATGAACACGTATTTCGATTTTCTGAAAAAGTGTTTGTGTATGCGCAAGATGCTTATGCGCATGGTGGAAATAAGAAAGAGCACGCATTTCGTCTTCGTCTCAATGTCAAAATGATTCCGATCAAGTGTGCTGTTGCGATGTCAGAAGAAATGCATGATGACCCACTGTCTATTGCCATGGCAAAAAAAGAATACAAGTTAGCGATTGTATATACGGAGCGCATTTTAATTTCTCTTGCGTTTCTTGCTGCAGACGGTGATGTTCGTGCTAAAGCTTTTCTTGCTCCAGGAACACATATTAAACATGTTTTACAACAGCATTTTCTCAGGTTAAACAATGAGCGCAGAGGTTTCCAACAAGGATATGAATAAACAAACAGTTGCCGTTGTTATTCCTGCGTTTAATGAGGCTCAAACCATCGGAAACGTTGTTGGTGTTGTTGTGGCGTGTAAACATATTGATCAGGTAATTGTGGTTTCAGACGGTTCTTCGGATGAAACAGCGAAAATTGCGAAAGAGGCTGGGGCAACTGTTGTGGATCTTCAAAAAAACATTGGAAAAGGAATGGCAATGATCGAAGGGGTTAGACAAACAGACGCTTCGATCATTGTGTTTCTTGATGCGGATTTGATTGGCCTTACAGAAAAACATCTTGATCAATTGTTGGAACCTGTTTTGAACGGCTCACGCGCGATGCAGGTTGGAATGCGAGATCGTGGTATTTTTTGGACGAAATTAGCACATCATTTTCCGCTGATCAGCGGAGAGCGTGCGGTTCGTCGTGATGTTATTGATGGGACACCCGTGAGGT
>CAIKXH010000075.1 GCA_903831335.1 Candidatus Uhrbacteria bacterium
GGTTGGGCCAAGAAAAATGAAAGTTCCAATGGGTTTGTTGGGGTCTTTTAATCCGGCCCTGTTCCTCTGGATCGACTTTACCACTTTCTGAATGGCTTCATCCTGACCAATAACACATTCCGCTTTCTTTCCTAGGTCCTCCAACTTCTGCTGACCGCTTACACGAGTTCCATCCTTAAATACCCATGTTGGATACCCTTCGATTTTTGCGTCCTTACACACTTGATTCATTTCATTTGAACCTGGGTCAGAACATTCTGTATAGTTTATCTTTGGAAAAGATTTTCCGAATAATTCTTTTTGTGTTTTACAATGCGGACACCACCACGTTCCGTACATTTTTGCCCCCTTATCTGTAAGGCACTGTGCAAACGCATCTACCTTAGGGTCAACAGATCCTGTTTGTTTGGTTACAGCAAATACAACAACCCCTATTACAACAAGTATAGCTGCCCCATAAAGAATGACGGAAGAAGATATTTTCATACGCAAAATAGTGTAACATAGTCTCAACCCTTGTGCATCTCATCATTTCGGGATATCTTTGCTCTTCATTCGGGGTCAAGGACCCCCGACCATATCCGCATATGCAACTCAATTGGAAAACACTTCCACACCCAATCATTGCGCTTTCACCAATGGCCGACATGACCGATTCGCCGTTTTGTCGCATCGTAAAATCCCTTGCCTCACCGATCGTGTTTCGTGAAATGGTTTCTTCAGAGGCTGTTGTCCGAGGAAATGGAAAAACATTGAACATGACTGCCATTCATCAGGATGAACGGCCGCTCATCCAGCAAATCTTTGGTTCTGACCCAGATGTTATGGCAGAAGCGGTTCGCATTATTGATCGTGAACAAAACCCAGAAGGATTTGATGTGAACATGGGTTGCCCTGTCTATAAACTAGTTTGCAATTTCAACGGAGCCTCACTCATGAAAGATCCGGAAAAAGCCGTTTCGATCGTGAAAGCCATGAGGGCAGCGACAACAAAACCCGTATCTGTAAAAATTCGATTAGGTTGGAGTGAACCAACAGAGTGTCTTACCTTTGCAAAGGCTCTTGAAGACGCAGGGACAAGCATGATTATTGTTCACGGAAGAACAAAAATGCAAGGATATTCCGGCGATGCAGACTGGGACATGATTCGACAATTAAAAGAACATGTATCGATTCCTATTCTTGCAAATGGTGACATGTTTACCGCAAAGCTCGCCATGCAAGCGATCGAGCAAACAAAGTGTGATGGCATTCTCATTGCACGCGGAGCTCTTGGAAATCCTTGGATCTTTTCTCAACTTGAAGAATTGCTTGCTGGAAAACCTGCGACACCCATTTCCATCAAGGAGCGCGTTCGGGTCATCAAGAATCATCTTGCATTGCACCTTGAGCATTATGGAGAAAAATCGGTAACAACATTCCGAAAACATTTAACATGGTATCTGAAAGGATTAGACGGAGCGAAAAAATACAAAGAGCGATTGCATACAGCCCCAACCCAAAAAGATATCGAATTCATCCTCGACGAAATGCAAGCTGATCCAGAAATGAAAGACGCAATCTCCCACAGAGACGCAACACATCCAGATGCAGGAGAAAGAATGAAACTGACGAAGTAGGAACGTTTGAGGTACAGATTACAGATGAAAGATACAAACATAC
>CAIKXH010000076.1 GCA_903831335.1 Candidatus Uhrbacteria bacterium
CTTACCAGTTCTTCAAGTTTTGAAGCGGACATATCTGTTTTGGTTTGAATGTTACGAGAAACTTCCAAAAACAACAAAGTATTCCCTTGGTCAGCGCGTCGATACATTGTTTGTCGAAACAATTGAAATGATTTTCACGGCTGCATTTTTGAAACCAGAAGAGAAACTCCCGTACGTAAAAGTTGCGATTCGCAAATGCGACGCGATCAAGTTTTTCTTGTTGATCATTTTTGAAACAAACGTAATGGAACAGAATAGATACGTCGCACTATCCGAACCTCTTGCTGAAGTTGGAAAAATGCTTGGTGGTTGGCATGGACAGTTGACCAAGTCTCCGCAAAAACAAAACTCTCCCAGCAATACTGTGGGAGAGAAATGAAGAGAGTTGCGAGAATCGCAGACGGGTTCTGGTCATTCCAGTCATTGTCGAGATAGTTGTAGTTCCAGTTCCACGCACCGTCGTTCCAGTACAAGTACCGAACGTACAGGTCGTCATTCGAGTTGCGATAAACATACGAAGCACCGTCCATGCCACCACCCTTCGAATACTCTCAGGGTTGAATCGAATTTGGCATCTTTAATGCCCTAGTGCTTCATACCAAGTATCTTCATTTTTGGTGAAGGTTCTGCGCACGCGACGCTGTCTGAAAACTTTCATCCCAAACACTCTGCACGTACGGATACCAGTTTCGGTGGCCAACGATTTTATGCGTTGACTGATTCACCTACTTCCAAAAACAATTCTATCATGAAAACAAAAAGGCGCCGTAACAAATGTTGACTTTCAACATAAGTTACGACGCAGTTAGTACAAAGGTCTAAGGAACAAAGTGCCGGAGACACAAGTGACAGAAGCCCTAGGGCTGAGGGACACTTGCGGACACCGCAGCGGGGCTCTGGTCATGCCAATCATTGTCGAGCCAGCTGTAGTCCCAGTACCACGCACCGCCGTGCCAGTACAAGTACCGAACGTACAGGCCGCCACCCGGGCCGCGATAAACCGTACCCCAGAAGTAGATGTAGCGGGTGTTACCCTTTTCATCGACCTTCCAGTCTTCGGGGATCAGCTCGGGATGGAGGAGGAGGTAGTCGAGAACGCAAGCATTCAAGACAGGAACCTTGTTCTTCTCCAGTTCCTTGCGGAGCTTGTTGCCTTCAATGACCTTCCCGTCGATTTGATTCGCCGAGAAGTGGAATTGGATCTTGGTGAGATCGAGTTCGAGCTTGCCGTCGCCGACATGCTTTTCAATCGTCCACTTGTCCTTCTTCCACGACTCAGGCATGCAATCGCCCGCGAGGTCAACGACGTGCTTCACGATCTGCACGATGCCCATGCCGCGCAGGATCGGAAGGATCTTTGCGGCCATATCGCCCGTACACAACTTCGTGATGTCCGCAGGATCGTATCCCGCACGACGAAAGGCCATTTTGAGATCACTGGCCGTACCAACATCGAGCATGAGGTCGCTCATGGTTGTCTTCCTTATTGCGACGGCGTTCCTTTGAACAGTGTCGCGTCAACGCCAGCGGGCTTCTGAAACACTTGTTCAGATTTACCATGGCCAGAAATCGCTCTTTTCAGGGCAACTTGTGGCCAAAGTCAATCCGTATTGATATCCAAATATACCATAAAATAGCGGTTTTGTCAACCGTCGGCAGAGAGGATCTTAGGAAAAATGAGGTATTTCGCCCTTCACACAAGCAGAAACCATGCGGTCAGGGAAAAACATAAAGGCGACCTCAAGGTTGAGATCGCCCTCTCTATTATCTAATCAAATCCGTCCTTGTGTAACCTAGGAACGTATTGATTTTATTGATTCATTGGTCTTTTATTCACCTCCAATAAGATGACACTTCTTATATTTCTTTCCGCTTCCACACGAACACGGATCATTTCTGCCAACTTTTTCATCTGTAGACTTTTCCGCAACAGAGGAGTGTTCAGAACTTGTTGTCTGTGCACCCATCAGTTTTACACCCGCGCGACTCAGGAGCGAATCATTTAATTGCGCCTGAACCTTCATATCCACTGCATGATGTGCGAATTTGAAGAAGGAGAATGTAACGTCTTGGTTGATGGCTGCGAGAAGTTCTTGAAACATGTCATATCCTTCGCGCTTGTACTCAATGAGCGGATCACGCTGACCGTATCCACGAAGTCCGATTCCTGTTCTCAAAGAGGTCATCGCAGATAAGTGTTCAATCCAGAGCATGTCTATACTTCTGATCAACGTCGCGCGCTCAATGTGATAAATATCCATTTTATTCTAAAACAAATCATGGAGTTTGGAATATTCTTCACGGATAAAGAACATGATTGTTTCAATAATCTTTGTTCTTCCTTCTACGACATTATGCTTATCAAACATTGTCTCTGTCGCGAGTTCTTGAAGTTTTGCTTTGTGATCTGGTGAAAGAGCAACGATTGTATTCACTGTTTCAATAATCTCTTTCATGTTCCAGTCGCCGGATTCCTTGTGGGGAGATCCTTCACTTCGTTCAGGATGACGCACGGTCTCGCCTGTATGAAACAAAACAACTTGTTCTACTTCACCTTCGATAATATCGAGAACACGATCCTTAAGCGTCTCAGGTTCTTGTTCAAATGCTTTCAATACCTCAAGACGACGAGCGTAAATCACTTCACGATGCTTGTTCAAAACATCATCGTATTCAAGCAAGTGTTTGCGAATATCAAAGTTGTGACCCTCAACACGAATCTGAGCTTTTTCAATCGAACTTGTGACAAAACCATTTTCAATTGGCATGTCATCTGGGATACCAAGCTTGTCCATCATTCCCTTTGCGCGATCTGAACCGAAGATACGCATCAGATCATCTTCCATGGAGATATAAAACTGAGTAGTTCCGGGATCTCCTTGGCGACCAGAACGTCCACGAAGCTGGTTATCGATACGACGAGATTCGTGGCGCTCTGTTCCAAGAACATGTAATCCATTCAGATTTCGAATTTCATTTTCTTCTTCTTTTGTACTTGGGTTTCCTCCGAGCTTGATGTCCACACCACGCCCAGCCATGTTCGTTGCAACAGTCACTGCCCCTTTTCTTCCGGCCTGCGCAATGATTTCTCCCTCACGTGCGTGGTTTTTCGCATTCAAAATCTCATGCTTTACTCCAGAGCGGGTCAGTAATTCAGAAAGAAGTTCATTTTTTTCAACAGAAGCTGTTCCGACCAAAACAGGTTGTCCTTTTGCCTGAAGTTCTTTCACTTCTGCAATCACCGCATTGAACTTTCCAAGTTCAGACTTAAACACGCGGTCAGGCAAGTCTTTTCTTGCAACCGGAAGGTTAGTTGGAATTTCTGTGACTTCTAATTTGTATATTTTCGAAAACTCCTCAGCCTCTGTTGCAGCCGTACCCGTCATTCCAGACAATCTTGAATACATGCGGAAATAATTCTGGAACGTAATGGTTGCAAGCGTCTGACTTTCATTTTGAATTTGTACACCTTCTTTTGCCTCAATGGCTTGGTGAATACCTTCTGAAAATCTGCGTCCTTGCATGAGGCGGCCTGTAAATTCATCTACAATAAGCACTTCCCCGTTTTGCACAACGTAGTTCACGTCTTTTTGATAGTTTGCGCGCGCTCTGAGTGCAGAGTCTGCGAAACGCTGATACATACCAGCATTTGCTGCGTACAAGTTTTCAATTCCAAGTGCTTTTTCAATTTTTTCAACACCCGCATCTGTAAAAGCGGCTGTGCGAAGTTTTTCATCTACATTGTAATCTTCATTTACGATAAGAGTCTCCATGATGCGTGCAAGACTCACGTATAGCTGATTTGATTTTTCTGCAGGCGCAGAAATAATAAGTGGAGTACGAGCTTCATCAATCAAAATAGAGTCGACTTCATCAACGATCGCGAAATGTAATCCGCGCATGACCGTATCTTGAATGGTTGGCGCCATGTTATCGCGCAGATAATCGAACCCGTACTGGTTGTTTGTTCCGTACGTAATATCTGCCGCATAGGATTCTCTGCGATGCACTGGACGCAAAAAATCTTCACGCACGTGAAATGATCCGGTTGTATCGATTTGTTCTTCTCCTTCTTTTTCTTCTGTTGAACCTACAGGGTGTTTAAATCCTGGATCAAACAGCAACCCGCTTTCATGTTGAATGACACCAACAGAAAGTCCAAGGAAATGAAAAATCTGTCCCATCCAAACAGCGTCACGGCGAGCAAGATAATCGTTTACGGTCACAAGGTGACACCCTTTTCCTTCCAGCGCACTTGCATAAAGAGCAAGCGTGGATGTAAGCGTCTTTCCTTCACCGGTACGCATTTCTGCGATCATGCCGCGATAAAGAACGAGTCCACCCATTAACTGAACATCAAAGTGACGCTGACCGAGTGTGCGCTTTGACGCTTCGCGAACAACAGCGAACGCTTCATACAAAAGACTGTCTACGCTTCTGCCCTCTGCAATCATTTCACGAAACTCAACTGTTTTGTGTTTCAAAGCCTCATCAGACAGCATGCTGATTTCACCCTCAAGTTTATTGATTTGTTCAACTTCTCTGCGAAGATCTGCAATAACCTTCTTATTTGGATCTCCAAAAAGGATGTTCAGGAATTTTGACATAGATAGGCCTTCGACGAGCTCAGGCGATAACATTATGACCGATAGTGTGCTGGTTTTCGCTCAAAAAATCAAGAGCGGGATTTTCATCCCGCCCACAGGCGATTATCAAAAGCCTTTATAGCATTTATCGCCCTTACAGCCTTTCCCCCCCCTATTCCTTTCCAGGTCTTGGGCCACGATTTTGATCAATATTTTTTTCTTTATAATCCACCAACTGTCTTTTGAGATCATCACGCACTTCATCAATCACTGCATACAAATCTTCCCCTTCTGCTTTTGCGCTCAATGTTGTTCCGGGAGCATCAAGGTGAAATTCTACAAAAAAGAATGGTCCGCTTGTATGGTGCTGGGAAGTTTTTCCAAGCTCTGCGCGTAATTCTGCCGTAGACTCAAAGCTTGATGTTAATTTCTCTAAAACAGCAACGCGTTCTTCTACGTAATTCTTAATAGCGTCTGTCAGGTCCATGTTAGTGCCGAGTATGGATGAGATGAACATAAACTTCTGCGTCATTCTGAGCGCAGCGAAGAATCTCCCTTACGCTCGGAGATCCCTCCTGCGTCGGGATGACGCGGGAAAAATAATTAGAAACCTACGTACTGAACTTCCTCTTGTAAAATTATACCATACGTATCTC
>CAIKXH010000077.1 GCA_903831335.1 Candidatus Uhrbacteria bacterium
CTGCGATCTGTTTTTCAATATCCTGAAGTTGTTGTTGCAACTGAACTTTTTGCTGTTCAATCACCTGCATGGATTCTTCCGCAAACACAAAATGGCCCGATGGTTGTGCGAGAAGGAAAAAAGAAAGAAAGAAAAAGGAAAGAAGTTTACGCATAAAAGTATTATATCACGTAAACGAAAACACCCGCCGTGAGGCGAGTGTTTATTTTGTTTCTTTGTGAACAACGTGTTTATTGCACCACTTGCAAAATTTGCTCAGTTCCAAGCGATCCTTCAGAGTTTTCTTGTTTTTGTGGCTCTGATACCCAGCGCGCTTGCAATCCTTGCATTCGAGTTTGATGAGGTTTTCTTGTGACATACATTCAATTTATGGGCGAAGGTTATCCTGAATCAGTAAAAGTGTCAAGAATGACAGCTTATAGACCTAAAAGTCGAAATGGAGCCGAAGACGGGACTCGAACCCGTGACCTACGGTTTACAAAACCGTTGCTCTACCAACTGAGCTACTTCGGCGAAATATGTGTACAAAAGCGTGACAGGCTTTCAAAATTGGATGAGCCACGAAGTGCTGGAGCAAAAAAGATGTTGAATCGTAGATAACCTACGATGAAACATTTTTTTGCGAAGCACGAGTGGATCGCCAATTTTTAAAGCCGACTGGTGGGCAGAGAAGGATTCGAACCTTCGAAGGCGATGCCAGGAGATTTACAGTCTCCCCTCGTTGACCGCTTGAGTATCTGCCCGACATGTCTAGAATCTCCTGTGGCCCGTCATCCGCGGCCCCAGCGAAGGATGGAGCCGTTGACCGGGATTGAACCGGTGACCTCTTCCTTACCATGGAAGTGCTCTACCAGCTGAGCTACAACGGCATTTCTCGACGCGCGGAATCATAACAAACTTCATTCCGTTTGTGAAGCGTCATCCGTGGATACATGAGATTTTGTCGCGTAAAGGGCTTTTTGTTCTAAAAATCGAGCCTCAAAATCCTGAATTTTCTGATTCTCTGGATTCACCTCTTTCAGACGCTTAATTCCATCTTGAGCATCCTTGAGGGATCCAGCCTTAAGAGAAATCTCAATGTACAAATCCAAATATTTTGGATTTTTTGGACGTTTTTGAATCGCCTTGCGCAAATGTGTTAATGCAACTTTTGGTTGATCTAATTTCATTTCAAGCTCTGCAAGCGAAACAAGAACACTCGCATCCATTGGGGATAACCGAAGTGTGAATTGTAACGTCTCACGCGCTTGTTCAAATTGCCCTTGTGAAAGATAGAGATTTCCCAAACCTTCATAGGCATCCACACTTTTTGGATTGTGACTAATGATGTCAATGTAAATCTTTTCTGCAGGAATCACTTCTTCTTTTTGCAAAAGTGCCTCTGCGCCATCTGTTAACTTGTGAATGGTCTCTGCATCGTAGGCGTGTTGTCCTTCTGAAGCAGAACGTTTTAATTTTTGATAATACTGCTCCAAAGAATACAAACGCTGTACAGCACGTCTTCCGGTTTTTGAAGCACCTTTTGCGACATTCACCGCAAGAGTTCCAACCCCTTTAAATCGCTCCCCTCCTATTCTTTGAAATTTTTGCAAAATCAGTTGCTCCTTAATTTTGCGTGTTCGTTCTTTTGCAATCGAATCTACATTGATCACACGCAACTGCGGAATTTTTCGAATCAAAAGCAAGATGAGTGATACAGTACCCAAAATCAGGAAAATAAGAGGGATGATCCAAATCATATAACTACGCTTGCGCAATTAAAACCTTACAGGCTGCCTCTACGATATCCTTGAGTTGATGAATTTTTACACTCGCTCCCCCAACCAACAATCCATCCACGCAAGACTCGCGCAAGAACGCATAGGCATTTTCCCCATTCACGCTTCCGCCATATAAAATGGCAAAGGCAGAAGATGGAGCTGTTGGAAATATTTCACCCAACACAGATTGAATATGTGTATGCATTTCGACAATCTCTTGTGTTGTTGGAGTTTCCCCTGTTCCAATTGCCCACACAGGTTCATAGGCGATGAAAAAAGTCTCAGAAAATTTTGGACGCACATTTTTAAGAGCCGTAACGATTTGATGTGTCACAACTTTTTTTGCTTGTCCATTTTCACGCTCCTCTTGTGTTTCCCCCACACAAAGAATAGGAATCAAATTATACTCAAGCGCTTTTTGAATTTTTCCATTGATCAGTTCATCTGTCTCCCCAAAAAGATGGCGGCGCTCAGAGTGTCCAATAATGACATGTGTTACCCCGACTTCTGACAACATGCGTGCAGAAATCTCACCTGTAAACGCTCCTTGATCCTCTACAGCAACGTTTTGCGCCCCAAGGCCAACACCGCTACGTGCAACCACCTTACGCACCTCTGACAGGGCAATCGTGGACGGACACAGAACCATTTGTGGAGCAATCTTCTTGCCACGCAATAGCAAAAGCGACGCACGTGCAAGCGCTACGCTTTCACGCACCCCAAGATTCATTTTCCAATTTCCGATGATGTATTTCATATGATTCGATACGGAACGCATTCATGCTCTTCGCGTGAATGCGTCGGTACGGGAGGGGCATGCCCCTCCCCTACGCGTTTATGCTTTTCAAAAATGCATCTTCATTTTTATACGGACCAATCACAGCCATCTTCATTTTTTTCTCATTCAAAATTTCATTGGCCATTGCTTTTACATCTGCGGCCGTAACTTTTTCTAATCGTTTCATGAATTGTTCTGGTGTGCGAACTTGATCCAAAAATAATTCTTCGTCTCCGTACCACTCCGCTTGATTCGACGAGTTCTCCATTGAGAGAAGCAATCCTCCGCGAATGTGATCAATCGCTTCTTTTACTTCTTTTGCGGTCACACCCTCGCGCTTTATTTTGCGGAGTTCTTGCATGATTGTTTTATAGGCAAGCGGTACCCGAGACTTATCGAGCCCTGCTTGGATAGAGAACATACCAGCATCATCATATGCACCATTGCTTGAGCGCACCATGTATGCCAATCCTTTACGTTCACGCACAGAAATAAACAACCGAGAACTCATGGTTCCACCAAGAATCGACGATAAAATCGAAATCGTTTCATTGCGATCATCTTTGATTCCGTATGACGGAAAACCAAACATCAAATGAATTTGTTCTGTTTTTTTATACTGAACCTGCACACGCTTTTTAGAAGCCCCTTGTACGAATGGCTCAAAAGACGGATGCACTTCTTTTGAAGGCTTCACGGATCCAAATGTTTTCTCAAGTGTTGCCCGAATATCTTTTGGAATATTTCCCGCCACCGTTACCACCATGCGCGCAGGAATGTAATGCTGATCACGATAACGAATGATATCCTCCCGTTTCATTTCTTTCATGGTCTTGTGTGTTCCGGCAATTTCCCAACCAAGCGTGTTTCCCTCAAACACAATCGCCTCCAAAAGATCCTCTACGTGACGCATAGGACTATCCTGATACATGTTGATCTCTTCAATGATCACTCCACGCTCTCGGTCCATTTCTTTTGGATCAAACTTGGAATGCATCAGCATGTCATGAAGCATGTCTACAGCAAGATTTGTATGCTTTGCATCAATCTTAATGTAATACCCTGTCACGTGTTTATTGGTAAACGCATTAAACTGCGCCCCAACAGAATCAAGGGTGCGTGAAATATCAAGGGTTGTTGGACGACGCTTTGTTCCTTTAAACATCAAGTGTTCAATGAAATGTGATGCTCCATTCAATTCTGGAGTTTCATAACGTGATCCGACTTTTGTTAAAACCAAAACAGTCACAGCTTGCGTTCCAGTCACAGGAACCAAATGCACACGCATGCCATTTTTCAAAGTCAAAAATTGATTGGGCATAGAGGAAACTGAGTGATAAAGTGAAAGAGTGGAAGAGTGAAGGTGTTTTTGTTATTTGTTAATCAAATAATTTCCCACACAATCACTTTTTGACTTTTTTACTCTTTCACTTTTTACTTTCTTAAAACTTTTCCGCAAACCATTTCTGCAAATCCGCAATCGGAATTCGAACTTGTTCCATGGTGTCACGATCACGAATCGTTACAGCTTTATCTTCCAAAGATTCAAAATCAACAGTGACACAATATGGTGTTCCGATTTCATCTTGTCGACGATAGCGCTTTCCGATGGATTGCGTTTCATCATAGTCAACTCGGTAATGCTTTGCGAGCTGTTCTGCGATTGGACGTGCCACCACAGACAATTCTTCTTTTTTCGACAATGGAAGAATGGCAATTTTGATTGGAGCGATTTCTTTTTTGAATCTGAGCACAACACGTGTATCACCTTCTCCATCAGCGGATGCAACCGTTTCTTCATCATACGCAGACAAAAGAACAGC
>CAIKXH010000078.1 GCA_903831335.1 Candidatus Uhrbacteria bacterium
AACAAGAGAGATGCTCCAAGAAGGATGGTTCTCTTGCGCCCGATCTGATCGGCGAGATACCCCGAAGGAACTTCTGTTACAAGCGATGTGAGTGACCAAATGATACTGAGGTAAAAAACCTCATCAATGGTGACGCCGCGATGCATGTAAAACAGCACAATGATGGCTGTGAGCGCTTTTGTTTCCAAAAATGCCCGCCCCCAGAACAACAGCATTGGATTACGAAGCATTTTTCGCTGATATTCCACAGAAACCCCCATCTCAAAAGAACAAGGCAGCACCTTAACATACCTTATAAAAAAGAAAAAACGACCCGTCTTGCGAGGGGTCGTGAGAGATTGTGCGTGTTTCGCGGATGTTGTCATGCGAAGTGCACAACCGTGAAAAATCAGTTGATGAAGACAGGAGGCCGGAACTTGTTTCTTCGCTCGTCGCCTTTCTGATCAGACACGCCCCAAGGGTGCAGAATGTCATGACCAGGGAGAAAAAACGAGATTGGAAATTCAGGAGCCCGACACCCACCTATACCAAACTGATAGTCTGCCTCTATCGTAACGAGCGTCTTCATCTTGACCTCTATCGCCAACCAGACTTACCTTCAGGCAGCCTTCGTGCGCGTTGCCCCATGCAGAGGCTTTGCGAGAATATTGGCATTCCGTGAGGTGTGAGAACGCTTGTCTACAACAAAAGCAGCATTCACGAATGGCATGCTAAATAAAAACATCCATTTCTGCAAGAAATGGATGTGGATAGAACAATTCTTCCTATGGGGCAGGTTGTGTTGCACGCAACTTTTCAAGTCTTGTTTTTACGATCTGATTATCTGGATTCAATTTTAGAATCGCCTCAATTTCTTTTATGGCTGATTTTCTATCCCCGAGTTTGTCGTAAATCGCGGAAAGGAACCAGTGTGCGTCACTGTAAGATGGTGCAAGAGAAACAACATGCTCAAAGACACGTTTTGCTTTTTCCAAATCCCCGCTTGCTCCACGCTTTGTGTATAAATTTCCAAGTTCAAATGCTACCCCAACATCAGTATCATTGTATTTAAGTACACTTTCCAGTTTCCCGATCGCTTCATTCAACTTCCCTTCCCGTTCATAGACAAGAGCGATTTGATAATGCGCAGGGGCAAAATTTGATTTTAATTCTGTAGCTTTTGTGAATGCCTTTTGTGCTTCACCAAGTGCTACCTCCCGATCATTCTTTGCCTTTGTTGCGCTTGCAATGTCTTTTGCTCCCGTAAGAGGCTGAAGCGCATCTGCGATCGACAAATACGTCTTTCCGAGCTCTGTCCAATGATTTGGATTTAAGGGCTCAAGGTCAATTGCTTTTTTGAATGAGACAACAGAAAAACGAGAAGATTGATCTACAAGTCCGGTAAGTGCCCTGTAAACTTCCCCACGTGTAAGCCAGTTTGCAACACTGTTTGGAGATAGGGTTGTTGCAAGGGCAGATGCATTTACAGATGCTGCAACCAAAGATTGCACATATTTTTTTGTTTCCTCTGACATCTGTGCATTTGGCGAAACCTTCTTCAATTCATCTGTGACCCGAATGAGCAAAGCGGCCGAAAGGTTTCTCACATAATCATCATTCCATCGATTAAGGGTTGCGGCGCGATCTAGTTCTGCCACAATCATTTTTGTGTCTGCTTTTGCGCGATCTGCACGAATCGCTTTTGTGTATGCAATTTCAGCAACATACCTTCCTGTCGTAAAGAAAATTCCGATAAAAAGGGCAAAGAGCAAAACAACAAAACCAGCAGATGAGATGAGTGCAGCAGATTTATGAAGGGAAAATTTCAGGAGGGTTTCCTTTTTCATTGCATGCGCGGCCAACAGTCCAGAAAAAAGCATGAGGGCGATAACAAGCGTTCCATTAAACGAAAAGAGGAACGATGCGACCGCTAGTAAAAACCATGGAACAAATACATGAAAATGATCTGTCCAATCTTTCTCTTCCTTTTGTCTCACGATCATCGCCACAAATTGACACAAGAGGAAAAAGAGAAAAAGAAGAAAGAACCCCATTCCGAAATACCCAACCGTAGGTGCAAGTGTTAAGACAAATGAAGACGCTCGATCAAAACGTGTATTCCAAAAATCTGTTTCATTCACAGTAATGGAGTGATATTTTGCATAATCCATGACATATGTGCCCGGACCAGTTCCAATGAGCTTATTGTGATTCCTGAATGTCTCATTGGTAATTTCTGTACTTGAACGGAATGAAGGAGCAATCTCAAGAGGACGATGAATAGAAAAAGGACTCGTAAGCAACAACCAAAACAAGAGGCTTGTTACCGTAAAAACAATCGGCACGAATAAAAATCCCATCGACGGAAACGATTTTGGTTTAAATAAAACAAACGTAAACAAAAGAGCACAGCCGGAAAGAACCAAGATCCAAAGATACGCATAATCCACTACAACTAAGAGCAATAGCGTCTCAACAAGCAAACATGCGATCAAAAAATACACCCAGACCCGACGGATCCCTTTCGGAAAAATACGGCCATGTTCATTTTTTGTGAGCAAAAGGGAAATCGCATAAAAACTCATCACAACTAAATACACAACCATTGCATTCACAGTTCCAACTGTGTTAAACGCTGTATTCGCAAGAGTAGGAAAAAAAGGAAATACAGATACACCAAAGACAGAAAGGGTTCCAAGGAGTCCTACAATGCTTGCGCTCGCAAGCAAAATGATCCAAAGAAATTTTTTCTGCTCTAATTCAGACTGAAACAATGTGCAGAGATAAAACAACAGAGACAGCCCGATCCATGTAAGAACACTTGTGTATTCTGTTCCACCCATCCCGATCCATGATCCATAAGGGGAAAGAGAGAAGAATGCGGAAACTCCAAATGCACCAACAAGAAGAAGGGGGATGATTTGAGCCCATCCAAAATGAACGCGCGCTTCTTTTTTCAGAAGCATTGCGCCAATAAGGAGCACAAATGAAATACAAACGGAAACAAGCAAGAGAGATTGCTTGTTAATCTCAAGCGGATCTAAGGTGAAGGGGAGGAAAAAAAGAGGAAATAAAAAAAGAAAACCATAAAAAACCCACCTTGACCCTGTTTGAAGATACGATGAAAGTGTTTGCGTGTTGATCATAGTGAAATTATTTTATCACGGAACGGTTCACGGACGTAGGGGATGGTCGCGACCATCCCCCCCCAACGTTCACCATCCCCACAACACGTAACCATCCCCACAACGCGCGACCGACCCAGAAACCAAATCAAAAAACACACGCGTGGGGAGCGTGTATTTTTTGTTATGAAATTGTGGACACCAAAGAACACGATACTTTACGGTGAAGGCGTTGGCGCAATTGCACCAGCGTCTGTCATCGAAGGATCGACAATTGTTGTGCTCGAACTCGTCGAGGATGCAGGAACGTCTGAGAGGGGGAAGGCCGGAGAAGCTGGAGAGGCTTGAGAGGCCGAAGGGGAATCTGAAGCAACTGTGACAGTAAGATCTGTTGGAATACTTTCTACAGGAGTTGAACTTGTTGAGCTGCTTGTAGGCGGAGCAACAACAGGATCTACAACGGGTTCATAACCCTTTCGATATCCTGTTACAACCCAGTCGAATTCAACATCAGAAGCATTTCCACCAAAACTCTTCACAATAAAGTGATTCTGATCTTTTTCAAACACATAAAGGGATACGGGGCCGTTTGGTGTTGCAACAACACGGATTGGAGCCACGGCAGAAATCACATTTCCAAAATCTTTGTTGATGTCGAAGAAGCGTACTTCTGCTTGCCCGTCTTTCAATACGGAAGATCCAGAAAGAGTGATCACAGCTTCTGGTGATGTAACAGCCGATGTCTCTACCTTCTGATTGTTTTGCCCAACGATAACGGTTTTCAATAAAGCTTCTGTCTTAATTGTTCCATCTTGTTCGATCGTCCAAGCGTCTGTAAGTCCTGCCATGCGTCCGATATTTGAAATTTCATTTCCATTCATGTTTATGTTTCCGCTCATCGAAAGTGCTGTCATCATGCTGCTTCCAGATGAACCAAACAAAGAAGCACGATTATCTGTACCCGGCGTTTCACTTGTTGCTTCTCCACCCCAGTATCCAGCACTTACAAACACGATAATCTTTCCTTGTGTTGCATTGAGTGGTTCAAGAGCATAACCAACAATCGGACCAGGAGTTGTCGCTTTCATGGCAAATCCAGCCGCACTTGATGTTGTAAGTGGATCTCCAACAGAGATCGGGCCATTTTCTATTTTTTTGTTTCGAATAAAAGTTTGCGCAAACACTATACAAATTTCTGATAGTTTTAACAAACGCTTTTACCGGTACATATAATTTTATTTTTTAAATGATTGCATCTAATTTTAAAGTCTGCTTTTCACTTTAGAGGTATCATTTTTGAATGGCTTTTAATTAGATTAGTCTATTGTTTGTATTTATTTAACCTAATAATCCTCGATTTTAAACTATACGGATTAGTAATTGGGTCTCATTAATAATTCTTTAGTTGAATATCACAAAAAAACACAAAAAACTTTAGTTTAAAATTAATTTCTATGTTTATTTGAAACAATTAAAAAAAAGAAATAGTCCCAGGCTTCTATAATTACATAAATAAAAAATTGTGCAATACACCACCTGTATTTTTAAAATGACTTAAATATATAATTAAACCCATCAAAATTTTAATTTTCC
>CAIKXH010000079.1 GCA_903831335.1 Candidatus Uhrbacteria bacterium
ACAGGAGAAATTTTTGATCCATTTAATGGAGTGGAAGATTTGCGCACACGAACTTTGCGCGTGACGGATCCAGAATTGTTTAAGGATGATCCATTGCGAGTGATGCGCGGTGCACAGTTTATTGGACGCTTTGGGTTGCGTCCTGATCAAAATTCCATGAAACTGTTTCAAGAAATGGTTCCATCTCTTCGCGAGCTTCCAAAAGAGCGCATGTGTGAGGAGTGGAATAAACTTTTGTTAAAATCTGAACGTCCATCGCTTGCCTTGCAGGCACTTTTCGACATGGGAGTCATCGAATCGCTTTATCCAGAGCTTCTTGCCACAAGTGGAACACCACAAGAATTTGAATGGCATCCAGAAGGCGATGTTTGGGTTCATACATTAATGGTCGCGGATGCCGCGAAAGATGTTTGTCGCCAGGAGAAACTTGGAAAAGATGAAGCGTTGGCGGTTATGATGGCCGCATTGTGTCATGACCTTGGTAAACCACAAACAACGGAATTTAAAGATGGGCGCATCAAGTCACAAGGGCATGAACCTGCTGGAGCAGAACCCACAAAACTATTTCTTCAAAAAATTGGTGTTCCAAAAGAGCTTGAGCAAAAAGTTGTTCCGCTCGTGAAAGAGCATTTGTGGCCAGGAACAATGTATAGACACCATCTCGCAAGTGAAGAGGTGACACCAGGGGCTTTTAGAAGACTTGCGAAGCGTATTTGGCCAGCAACCATTGCAGAACTAACGTTTGTGGCAGAATCAGATAATCGTGGTCGCGGACCATTTACTGATGCAAAGAATCCAGACCATTTGTTTTGCCAGAACCTTATGAAGCAGGGATGTGGGTTCGGGAAGAAGCTCGCAGACTTGGCGTGGAAAAAGAAATGCCAAAGCCGATTATGCTTGGTCGCGACTTAATTGCTCTTGGGTTCAAAGGAGGAAAAGATTTTTGGGAACCCATCAACTTATCAGAACAATTACGTGATGAAAAAAACATGACACGTGAGGAATTAATTGCGCTGATAAAAGGATCAACAACCATTGACGAAGTGAAAGAAAGAATGCTACAAATTCTTGGGTAAATTCGAATAATAAAACTCGAAATTCGAAAATCAAGAATGTTTTCGTTTTTCGATATTCATATTTCGGATTTTCATCTTTATGCTCACAAACAACCAAAGAAAACTCATGGCGTCATTGGAGACAAAAAAGGGTCGGGAAAAAACCGGCTTGTGTTTGGTTGAGGGTCAAAAGATGATTGATACAGCTGGCGCTGCTGTAGAAGAAGTTTTTCATATTAATGATTTAGGACAAAGATCTTTTGGAAAGATTGCAACAACAGATACTCCTCAAGAGGTGATTGGAGTTGCGAAGATTCCCGTGTGGTCAATGGAACAAATTAAAAAAGCAAAGACGATTATTCTTCTCGATCGCGTTCAAGATCCAGGAAACGTTGGAGCAATCCTACGTCTGTGTCTCGGATTTGATGCGACCATGATTTTAGTCGAGTCTGCAGATCCAAGCTCAACAAAAGTCATTCGTGCGTCTGCGGGAGGATTATTCCTCGTGCCTTGGATTGATCTTGATCCATCGCGCGCACGCGATGCTCTGAAGGAACTTAATAGACCAATCTATCGTCTTGAGAAACGCTCAGGGGCGAAATCAGAAAGCGTCCTCGCAACAGATCAGCCGATTGTGCTCATTATCGGAAATGAGGGTTCTGGAATATCGATTACAAGTGAAGGAACATCTGTAGTGATCGATCACAACCCAAAATTAGAAAGCTTAAACGTGGCGACGGCGACGGCGATTGCACTTCATGAACGATATCGATAATTTGTGGTTTTCTTGATCCGTTGACGTATCAGCGACTTTTTACTAGAATACGACCACTTAAGAGCTAGCACGTGTGCGTGCTAAAATTCTCAAAATTTGATGCACAGGCAGTGCAGACCGAGCACCGCAAGTGAGATGGACGACTTGTCCTTCGAACGCGGAGTGCAGGGCTGTGCTGGCTGGGCGCAAATTTTGAGGATTTTAGCAGGAATAGCTCAGGGGTAGAGCTTCTCCTTGCCAAGGAGAAGGCCGCGGGTTCGAATCCCGTTTCCTGCTCCACAAAAACACTCAACTTCGGTTGGGTGTTTTTGTTTGTGTTGTTTGTTATACTTCTCTCATATGACAGAATATCAACAACCAGGAATGCAACCAGATGCTTTTAATGCGGAGCCTGCTGCAGAAAAAGAAAAGTCCCCAGATGTTTTAATGGCTGAATCATTTGGGAAAGGAAAAATTCAGGACGCTCGTGAGATCGCACAGAAGATTGAAATGCCGCCAGATTTATTTGCGCGAAAGATGATGGAGTATGCAAGAGCACAAGACGTTTTTGAAATGGTGGAAGAAATGCAAGAAGCAGGATCAGCAGCTGAGTTTCTTGTAAGCCCAGAAACACAAGCAGCAGCTGTAATATTTCTCTTTCGTGAATTAAGTGCAGATAGAACATCTGCTGCCATTCAGGCCATAGATCTTTTTCAGATTCCAGAATATATTTTTGCGGCAGAAGATATACAACATCGCTTGAAAGCTGCTGCACTTCACGCAATGGAAATCGGAGATTCTACCGGATCTGTCGAGCTTGCGAACCGATGCAAAATTGATGCAGCATTTTTGCTGTCTGATGAAATGAAACAAGCTGCCATCGCATGTAGAAAAATTTTATCAACGCGTTCTGGTGCGAAAATTCCAATACGCATTGCAAAATTGGAACAGGATTTCAGTCTTCCACCCATGGAATAAAAATAAGACTCGCCCATTGGCGAGTCTTATTGTTTAGGCTATGTGTGCTTCTAGATTTTTGAGTCGTACGCGATTTGAACTCGATTCATTTTGGATGATGTGGATCTCTTGTTTCAGATTTGAAAATTGTTTATCCATGTCATCAAATCCCGTTTTTGTTGCAAACGCAAG
>CAIKXH010000080.1 GCA_903831335.1 Candidatus Uhrbacteria bacterium
CAAAGAGGAAAACAAGAAGTGCAAGTCCGGGCCAAAGAGAGAAAAGATAGTGATCAAAACTTCCAAGAAATAAGAGCGCTACAAGAAAAGACGCACCGAAAATTCCCCCTGTTGTTTTTCTGTGCACGAATACAACACGCACTATTTCAAATACAAGATAACCAAACGCACCAAATCCAATAAGACCAAGTTCCGCGAGAAGGAGCAGAAAAAAATTGTGCATGGGTTGATAACTCCAGGATGGTTGCCCTTTTGAAATTCTCTCAAGAGCAAACACATACGCACCTGGTCCTACCCCCGTTAGAGGATTCATCATAAACACACTTGGAAACGTGCGATATTGGGATGAACGCTCTTCAATTGAAATCGCTTCAACGCGCAATGCAGGATTAAATCGTGCAAAAATCGATGTGTGCAAAATTCCGACAGATAGAAGAATTGTCACCATTCCAACCGTGAGAATAGGAATCGCACGATGTGGAATAAGTTTCTTGTACCAAAACGCTTGAGCAAGAATGAGAACAAGGGAAACTGTCAGTGCAAGCCATGCCCCACGAGAGAACGTCAGAATAAGTGTCGAGGTAAAAAGTACGATGAGTGGCGTATACATCCATTTGTCATTGCGAGCGCAGCGAAGCAATCTTGTGCGTAAAGATTGCTTTGTCGTCGATGACTCCTCCTCGCAATGACTTTGTCTCACCATCCAACCAATCAAAAGCACTCCCACAGCAAGAAATCCTCCGAAAATATTTGGATGTGGAAATGAACCGTATGCGCGCAAAGATCTAAAGGTATCTGTAGCAACAACAGCAATTCCAGAAGTCTCCACACGTTTTTCTGCAAGTCCGAGAAATGTCAAGGCTGGGCTCCATCCAAAGACATATTGATACCACCCGAGAAGACACGGAAGAATCAAACCAGCGAGAAAAGATTTTATCATGAGCGTGATGTTTGTTCTGTTATCAATCAATAACAGAAACAACATATTTGCCACCATCGCATGACTCATGAACCCAAGACTCACAGGGTATGCAAAAGACCATGTCAGTGACAAAAAACTCGCCGCAAGAAACACATACAGAGCACGAACGACTTTTTGTGCATGCACGGAAATAATTGGCCAGCCACGTAAAAGAAATGCGAGCACGATCAAAAGCTCGGTTGCATACACACCCATATTTCCGTACACAGAGGCACCTTCCGGAAGCGTGATTATTCGATACAGAAAAACAGTCTGCCATGGCAACAAAAAGAATGCGATAAGCAAAATAAGATTGGCGATTCTTTGTTTCATAATCAAGTAAACAACACCTCGACTTATCGACTCAACAACTCAACGACTTTTTCCCGATACGCCACTTCAAATTCTGCACGTCTGTCTGATTCATGAAATTTTAACATGTCATCCGTAATCACGACACGAGAATCTGTATTCGCTAAATGACGAATCACGGACGGAAATCGTTTTTGCTGAATAGATCGATAGATAAATTCAAAGGGCGGAAAGGATCGAAAGAGAGGAATGGTGAAATATGAACGATGAAGATGGTGGATTGATCGAGAAGATGCATTAGGCAACATCCGATCTGCCCATGTATTCATTTTTTCGAGTTCAAGAAAATTTTGATCTCGATCCAATACTGGAACCATGGATTTCAGCCAAAAGGCAAAATAATGATCCCCTTCTTTTAGACGAAGATGATTCATGGCAAGTGCATTTTGAGAAGCAAAAAAACTAAAACAAAACGGATCTTGTTTTGAATCATTCGGACGTGCTCCAAGCAGCATAAATGGAAGAACAACCCAAAAACGCGTTGACCAAATCGATTGAGGTTTTGTGACAACAAACAAATCAATATCACTTTGCTCTGTTGTACCCCACCAGGCGATAGAATTTACAGCAAAAAGTGCGCGAACATTTGAAAATAAACAAACATGTAAGGCTGCGCGGCGCAATTTTCTAAATTTTTTGACGGAATCTAAATATTTTTGTGCGCGCAATTCTACAATCTCCTTTTTCCCTCCCTTCAAAACATATCTCCCATCATGCTCCTCCATTTTTCCTTTCACCCATTCACTCATTTCAAGCGCCCGAAAGACTTCAGATAAATCATATGCCCGAGCAGGTTCAATAAGCCATTTCCAAATTTCAAAACCTGTGACGGGATATTGCATCACAGAAAACCAACAAAGGGTTCGTCCAATAGATTGTTCAAGGTCGGTTGGCATGCGTGTATCCTAACAAGAAAAGGCAAAAAGCGCCTGTGGAAAACAAACATCGACCCTTCAGAGGTCGATGTTTATGTTTATGCATTTTTCTTTCCTTTCTCCTTTTCTTGAAATACCCACCACTGCTGCGCAATAGAGAAAACAGTGACAACAACCCAATAAAGCGTCAGTCCACCTGGAAGTTTTACTCCGATGAGAACCGTCATGATTGGCATCATGTACATCATGGACTTGTTCATGGACGCAAGCATGGATTCATCTTGTGATCCTTCTTTCTTCGCAACCTGTTTTGGCGGTTGGCGTTGCATGAGCATGCGTGTCTGGAAGAACTGTAGCACACCCGCAAGAACCGCGAGTCCGATATTTGCTTTACCCAAATCAAGGAATCCAAGAAACAGCGTATGAATCGTTCCCGGATTATGAATGAACGGATACAACTGATTTAATGCTGCTGCATTAAATCCTTGGAATAAAACATTGTACAAAGCAATGAGAACCGGGAGCTGAATAATGATTGGCAAACAAGATGCGAGTGGATTTACTTTTTCATCTTGATACAACTTCATCATGGCTTTTGAAAGAGCCTCCTTGTCTGTCCCGTGTTCTGCCTTAAGTGCATCAAGCTTTGGTTGCAGTTCTTGCATCACTTTTTGTGATTTCAAACTGGAACTCATGAGCGGCCACAAGAGAATCTTGATAATAATCGTGAGCAAAATGATGGCAATTCCCAAATCCCCTCCAGGAACAAGGTTATAAAGAAAAACCAACAGGTTGAAAATAGGCTGAAAAAGGAACGTGTAAAAGATGTTCATAGACAATTAA
>CAIKXH010000081.1 GCA_903831335.1 Candidatus Uhrbacteria bacterium
AAAATTCCGTTTTTGCAGAGTCGTCCAAGTAAATGGTTGTTTATAAGCACATTTTCTTGTCTCGCGATCGGATGGACTCTTCCTTATACGCCCGTTGGACCCTTTCTTCATTTTTCGCCACTCCCGCTTCCGATTTTATTTTCGATTGTCGGACTCGTTGTTGTTTATTTGATTGTCGTTGAAATAGGAAAACGCTTGTTTTACAGAAAACATGGATTTTAGAAGGAATACATTTTATTTCTTCTTGTCGACTCAGTCGTTTGGCGCTATACTTGTTTAGCAATAAACTATTATTATGGATCAATCATCAGCACAAACACAACAAAAATATACAAAACGAACCTGGATCATTCTTCTCGTGGTCGTGATTTTATTGGGGGGACTTCTCGCATTTGCGATCTCAAAAGATTTTATTGCAAACGAAATTCGAGAAGGGGATACAGAGGAATCAAAAGAGCTTGTTTCAAATACCATTTCAGCAGATGATTCAGAGGAATCAGAAGGTTTTGGTTTAAATGAGAGTTGGGAAGATGAATCAGAAGAATCTGAACAGCCACCAAAGGTAGCACCTGTCATACAAAAGAATCCGTCATCTTCTACGCCAACCTCAACTCCTGTCGTTCCATCAGCGCCAGTTGCAACTCCCCCAACAACACAAAAGAGTGCTTACAAAGACGGAACATTTAGTGCAACAGGAACGTATGTTGCCCCAGGCGGAAAAGAGCCTATTGATATTACGCTTGTTTTGAAAAATGATGTTGTCACGAGTGTAACTGTAGGAGTAAAGGCAAAAAATTCCACATCTAGAAATTGGCAAAATTATTTTGTCCAAGCAGTAAATCCAGCTGTTGCAGGTATGAAACTTGATGCGATTCGGGTTGATACTGTTTCTGGATCTTCTCTTACGCAAATAGGATTCATGGATGCGCTCGCAAAAATTAAAAGTCAGGCAAAGATGTAATCCTTATGGAATTTCAGGCAATTGGGACGCACTGGAAAATAGAGATACATGAAAAAATATCCGATTCTCTTGAATCGGATATTTTAAAATCGATTCAAGAACGGATCGCCATCTATGAGAAAACCTATTCTCGTTTTCTTCCAGATTCATTGATCACAGAAATGTCGAAGCGCGCTGGTGAATATGTTCTCCCAGATGATGCAAAGCTATTGTTTGATGCGTATGAAAAAGCATACCGCCTTACGAATGGGTTTGTGACACCGCTCATCGGAAGCGTCTTGTCTGATGCTGGATATGATGCAAACTATTCTCTTGAGCCGAAAAAACTGAATAGTCCGCTTGCGTGGGATGAGGCAATGGATTATCAGTTTCCAAAACTGATGATCAAGCGACCAGTTCTCATTGATCTTGGAGCTGCAGGGAAAGGATATCTTGTGGATATCGTTGCAGATATTTTGCGAAGGAAAGAGATAAAATCGTTTACGATCAATGCGGGTGGTGATATTGTGAATGAAGGAAAAACCATTCGCGTTGCGCTTGAACACCCAAACGATGCAACTTCTGCCATTGGGGTTGTCACAATCGGAAATGAAAGTATTTGTGGGTCTGCAGGGAATCGTCGGGCATGGAAGCAGTTTCATCATATTATCGATCCAAAAAAACTTGAGTCTCCTCGTCATATTCTTGCCGTTTGGGTGATTGCCTCTTCGGGGCGCATCGCAGATATTCTTACGACGTGTTTGTATTTTGTGAAACCAGAAATTTTGCAGAAAGATTTCGTTTTTGATTATTTGATTCTCTTTGCAGATTTTACCGTAGAAAAATCACAAGGATTTAAGTCTGAATTGTTTATCTAACCTATGCTGAAATTTGTCGATCGCTTTTTGAACAGTATTACCATGTACCGCCTCATGCTGTACGGCCTTTTGATTGAGTTTGGGTATGCGATTCTTTTGTCATTCTTTGGAAAGATCCCAACATCACCTTTACACATGTTGATTGCCCTCATGATTCTTGTTGTGAGTTCGTTTGGAGTGAATTGGGTTTTTGGAAAAATAACACGCGCGGCCGTCAATGCTGAGTCAGTGTTTGTGACAGCACTTCTTTTGTTTTTTATTTTTGATCCAAACACATCAAGCATCGAGCGTATTGGTTTTTTGGTGCTTGGTGCCGTAATTGCACAAGTTTCAAAATATCTATTTGCTGTTGGCCGCCGTCATCTTTTGAACCCTGTGGCAGCAAGTGCTGTCATTTTAGGATTGATTGGCGCCCCTCTTGTTACGTGGTGGATTGCGACACCGCTTATGCTTCCGGCAGCTCTTGTACTTGGGCTCATGGTCGTAAGAAAGATTCGTCGTTTTGAAGAGGTTCTGGCATTTATAGGAGCCGCAATGATCACAGGTCTTTTGCAAGGAATCTCCGCACAATCCTTATTTGTATCATGGCCCATCGTCTTTTTTGCAACCATGATGCTGACAGAACCAAGAACTGCCCCTGCCATGAAACGTGATCAAATAATTTTTGGGGCTGGTGTAGGAGTCTTGTTCATGTCCATGTTTTCCGTTGGACCTATTTTTATGACGCCAGAACTTTCCCTTGTCATAGGAAACATTTTTGCGTTTTTGGTGAGTTCCAAGCAGGTTATTCGATTAACATTTAAGGAAAAGTCAAAAGAAACAGAACAAGTATACGATTATGTTTTTACACCAGATCATCAATTGAATTTTACAGCGGGACAATATGCAGAATGGACACTTCCTCTTCAAAAATCAGACAGCAGAGGAAATCGCCGTTATTTTACAATCGCTTCTGCTCCGTCAGATGCAGAAATTCATTTGGGGGTTCGGGTTGAACAAAAAAATTCAAGCGCATTTAAGCAGCAGCTTCTTGAAATGAAGCCAGGAGATGAAATGTTTATTTCTCACCTTGCCGGAGAATTTATTCTTCCAAAAAAAACAGAACAGAAATTGGTGTGGGTTGCGGGTGGAATTGGCGTGACTCCATTCAGGAGTATGATGCGAGAACTTGCGGCGAAACATGAAAAGCGAGATGTCCATTTATTTTATTGTGCAAACACGGAAATAGATTTTGCGTATCAAAAAGAGCTGGAGCAGTTGTCAGAAAAAATTGGATCAACGATTTCTTGTGTTGTGGCAAAACCAATAGGAGCTTGGACGGGGAAGTGTGGGTATATTACAAAAGAATTGATTGAGACAGAGGTGCCAGATTATATGTCTCGTTTGTTCTATTTCTCTGGTCCTCCGATGATGGTTGAAAATTATGTGCATCTTGTAAGATCGATGGGGGTTCCAAAAAAACAGATCAGAACAGATTACTTTCCTGGATTTTAAACAGTTATCCTCACACATATGTGAGGATTTTTGTTATACTGATCTGCATATGAATGAAAAGAAAAAAAGTCTCTGGCAACGCCTTGGTCCTGGTTTTATTACAGGAGCGGCTGATGATGATCCTTCCGGAATTGCGACGTACTCACAATCAGGGGCCCAGTTTGGGTTTTCTCAGTTATGGACGGCATTATTTTCTTTTCCACTCATGTTTGCTGTGCAAGAAATGTGTGGTCGAATTGGGCTTGTCACAGGACAAGGATTGTCTGGAGTGATCAGAAAGTTCTATTCCAAAAAAATGCTTGTCATTGCAGTAACGCTTTTGTTTTTGGCTAACACAATTAATGTCGGTGCAGATCTTGGGGCAATGGCGGCAACAACACAGCTGATGTTTGGATTACCGTTTTGGTTTTGGTTATTTGTGATTACGCTTGGCTCTTTGCTTTTACAGATCTTTGTTCCTTACCCAACGTATGCAAAGTATTTAAAAATCCTTACATTCTCTTTGCTTGCGTATGTGGCAACGGCGTTTGCTGTAAAACAAGATTGGTCTCTTATTCTTTGGTCAACAATTGTTCCATCGTTTTCTTTTACCAAAGAATATCTCATGGCCATCGTTGCTATTTTGGGGACAACGATTTCACCGTATTTATTTTTCTGGCAAGCAGATGAAGAG
>CAIKXH010000082.1 GCA_903831335.1 Candidatus Uhrbacteria bacterium
GGTTTGATTTTCTCTCTGGTGTTTGTTCCAAAACAAACAGGATCTCTTTCGCTCGTCATGCAAAACATCCATGTTTTGCTTAATGATGGAAATGGCACAGAAGTGAATACAACCGTTTCAAATCTTTCATTCATTGTTCTTGATCCACTTCCAGAAAAGGCGCCTGTTGTTGTAGAAAATAAAGATGCTGTTATTCCAGAAGTGTTTGAGCCGATCATTACAAGTGACCCCAATGTATTTGAAGGAAAGAACATTCTTGTCTTTACCACCCAAGATAAAGAATCCGGTATTGATCATTATCTTGTTTGTGAAGGGGAAAAAGAATGTGTGAGGGCAGAAAGCCCATATCTTTTGAAGAATCAGTATTTGAATAAGGAAATAACCGTTCTTGCTGTTGATAAGAACGGAAACACAAGAACCGTTTCACTTCCGGCGCAAAAAGAATTGTTATGGTATCAAGATCGTGTGTTTGTGGGTTCTTTGATTGCAATTTCGCTTCTGATGCTTCTTCTGATGCTGCATAAGATTTATCGAAGAAGTCGCTAGAGATGTGTGATATAATGCCGGCATTATGTGGATTCTTTTTCTTGTCGGCTTTATTTTTCTCGCCTCTCTTGCCTACGCCTCAAACGCAGGTGCGCCTTGGGTTCCAACCTGGAAAAAAGATTTTGAACGTATTAATAAACTCGCAAATCTACAACCCGGAGAAACATTCATTGAACTCGGCTGCGGAAATGGTCGTGTGTGTCGCGCCGTTGCCAAGGCGGTTGGGAAGGCGTCCCCACCCATGCCCTCCCCTCTGTTGAGGGGAGGGATAACGCGCGTTACCTCCCCCTTAACCAAGGGGGAGCATGAGGGGGACGTCTTCGTCATAGGCGTGGAACTTTCATTGTTGCAATACCTTATCGCACAACTCCAGGTAAAATTAAGTGGACTGAAAAACATTCAGATGAAACTAGGGAATGCATTCCACCAGGATCTGTCGAAAGTGGACGTCGTCTATATGTTTTTCATGCCAGAGACGTACAAAAAGATTCGTGGAAAACTGGATAAGGAATTAAAACCCGGTGCGCGTGTCATCACGTATGTTTGGCCCATAGAAGGTTGGGTGCCTGTCACGATTGATGAATTGGAAGGTCAGCCAAAGATTTATGTGTATCAAAGATAAAACAACGGTTCATTATTGAACCGTTGTTTTTAATATTGCTGTCATTGCGAGGAGTCTCGCTGTTTCTATCGAGACGACGAAGCAATCTTTGTATGCTGTTTCGTAGCGAAAAGATTGCTTCGTCAGCCTGCTGGCTTCCTCGCAATGACAACTATTTTCCTAATTCTGTATTTTTCTTTCGCTTCAGAGCTCCAATGATTCCGTAAGGAATGGTTCGCTTCACGATCTCGAGAACTTCTTCTCCGCTCATGCTCGTTGCAGGCGTTGTTCCTGGATTCACTCCGCCGTTTTGAATCGTGTCAGCGGCGTCATCGTAATACCATTCGTCGAGACCATCGATACGGCCGGTCGACTGGAACAAAACGCGATCGAAGACGATTCCTGTGTTCTTGCGCTTTGCTTCTTCCTTGCGCAGCGCTTCAACCGTCGGGCGAAGATCAATGCTTCTGAGTTGTCGTGTAATAATGTTTGTATGTCCGCTTGACGCACGACGCTGGATAATGAGATCCATACGTTTTGCCGCGCGGAGGAATCCGGCAAGCGCAATGTTATCTGTTTCAAGATACGCGCATTTCAGATCTGCATTTCCTTGTTTCAGATCAAACTGTTTTGCTTTTCCCGTATCAAGAAGCATTTGCCATTCGAGTGGAAGTTCCTCCGATCTTTTCTGTTCCTCTAGAACATGAAAGTGAATCAGTGGAAGAATATAATCAAGTGTTCTTTTTGGATCATCTGGAAAGGCGCGATTCAAATTCATCATGAGACCAGAAAGTCCGAATGCTCGATCAAGCGGATCATCGCTAATCGTTCCTTTGCCTTCTAGGTCATCACGCTTTGCCCATGCGAGCGCTTTCTTGAGAGGGGGATTTTGATCGATTCCAAGATACTTTGCGATAAGGGTTGATGCGCAATCCTCACGCTTTCCAGATTCTGTATTTGCGATGTGGTGATCGAATAATCCACCACCAAGATCTATAGTGAGTACGCCTTCCGAAAGTAATTGATCCGGAGTTTTGCCTTCTGGGAGAGAAGACCAAAATAGAACCGGCGCAACATCTATTCCCGGAAAGGCTTCTTTTCCAAAGCGTGCGAGAATATAGAGGGCAACACAGGTGTCTGCCTGAATTTTTGGAAAAATCACGATCGCTTCCACCGGAATCGGCTCATGTGTTTGTTTTATAGTTGGATCAACAAAAGATTGTTTTGCATCATCCCAAAAAAGCTTCACGAACTTTTCTCCATTCTTTCCCACAAGTACGAGCCGTCCGCCTAGAGTGAGTGGTGGAACAAGATCTGCCTCTTTTGGTTTGCTTGATAAAAATGGATCTGCTCCGCCGATAGAAAGATGAAAATCTTTGTCGTTTTCTGGAAGCAGAAGTTCTGAAACAAGAAGTTCTTTCCGAATCAGACTCGAAGGACTTTCCGCAGTGAGGTCTGGGGTCAAATACATGTAATCATGAATGGTTCCATACCCATCAAACGTAATAGATGTTTGCGAAAGGGAAGCAACAGCAATTTTTTTCAGAACATCCGTAAGTGCATCAGAATCAAGAGTATCAAAATACCCGAGCGTCATATGATGCTCTGGGAGTTTCACACGTTTTTCTAATCCATTTTTTCTCCACTCCGCAATTTGCGAATGTGATTCAACAACATCAAACGGAAAATCATAACCTATCCAAGCGGATTTCAGTTGCATATGAGGGTAGTGTAACAGAAAGTGAAAGAGTGATGAAGTGAAAGAGTGAAGGAATTATTTTTTTTCTGTCATTGCGAGGAGGCCAGCAGGCCGACGAAGTAATCTTTCCGGTAAGATTGCTTCGTCGTCGATGACTCCTCCTCGCAATGACACAAAAAAACAAAAAGAAAACCCCGAGCTGTGAAGAAAGTGACGTCGAGCTACGCTCGAGGTTTTCTTCACTTGCTCGGGGCAAGTGTCTGCTGGGGTCTAGGCCGTCGCGTGGCGATCGGTCTTCGGACGGCGCGGGCGGCGATCGGGCGTGTCGATCTCGGCGTTCAGCGGAACCACCTGGAGGCAGTGGTTGCGCTTGTTGTCCGAGGAGACGTGGGCGAACATGCCGTTGTCGCCGGCGATGTCGCGGTGCGCGCGCGGGGCGGCGGGGTCGTGGATCACGATCTGGCACGTCGGGTCTTCCTTGGAGGGGAAGCAGTTGACGTACATCTGGTAGTTCCGCCACCCGTTCCCGTTCGAGGGTTCCCAAGTGCGGATCTTGATCACGATCTTGCCGCTGATCTCGCCATCGATCACTTGCAGGCCGTCGCGCAGGTGGACGTCCACGCCACGCATGTTAGCGTACAAGAATCCGGTCGCGCCGTTCATCTGCTGGCTGAACTCGACACCGGCGGTGTTGATCATGGCGTTGACGTCGATGATCGTGTAGGTGCGGCGCACGGACTTTCCGTCGCGGCTGGTGTCCTCACGGTCGCAGGTCAGTCCCTTGATCAGATCTTCCATGAACTTGTTGGTGCTGAGGCTCATCTAGACTCCTGTTGAAAGAACGCGGTTTCGCGTCCAAGATGGTGCATCGCTTTTGCTTTGCACAGGTTCGGGTCTTGTCCGAAGTGGATTTGACCGTATCGCTTATGGCTTAGAAAAGTCATGAACGATACAGACACATCTCATGTTCGACAGAGTAATATATCATAAAAACACGCTTTTGTCAAGAGTTGGATGCAGAAATAGCCCACAAAATGGGCAAAAAATGCGTGTAGACAGAATCTCATGATCGAGTATAATCGCCGAGAGGTCGTAGTTAGTAGTTTGTAGTTAGTAGTTAGGGTTTTGGAATTTCTTTTTTATTTTCTCATCCCTAACTTCGAACTACTAACTACAAACTACTTATTTACATGGAGGATATGGAACAGAAAAAAATATCGCACTTTACAGATTTGAATGTTTGGCAAAAAGCGCATGAACTTGTTTTGTTAATTTATGATTTGACCGATCATTTTTCTCAAGACGAACGTTTTGGTCTTACGAGCCAAATGCGCAGAAGTGCTGTATCGATCACATCAAATATTGCTGAAGGATTTGGGCGTCGAACGTTCAGTGATAAGCGTCATTTTTATGACATGGCTGTTGGTTCTATTTTCGAACTTCAAAATCAGTTGTATATTGTCAGAGACAGAAAATATGTTTCTTCAAATTCTTTTGATCTGGCAACAAAGTTTTCAACAGACGTTCTCATGATGACAAATGCGCTCATTTCGTCATTGTCTCGTCTCTAACCCCTAACTACTAACTACAAACTACGAACTACTCCCCCTATGAAAATATCCGACCTCCTTGCCATCGAACTTGGCGAAAGTGTGAGTGTGGCAAATGAGCCATTCACAAAAATCGGCCAGGCAGAAATCACGCTTGATGATGGCACAAAAATGTTTTGGCTGTTTGATGATGAAGACCACATGCTTTCTGTGGCGCCAAAGGAAGATGAAATTCTCTATTTTTCACAAATCACAGAAGAGGTTGAGCCTTCTGAAGTCATCTTGTTTCAAAACAAGGAATATGAATTCAGTTATGAAGATGCGGGTGTGGTGAAAGAAGTAAACGGAGATGCTCGCGTAGAAGAAGAAGATCGCAATGCATTCTCTGATTATCAATCAAAAGACGGAGAAATTCTCAGAATTATCACAAATGAAAATTCAGGTGAGGTCATCGGATATTCTGGACGCACGGTTTCAGAAGAGGATCTTTCGGAGATTTAGGGGAAGGTCGGAAAAGTCGGAAAGGTTTGAAAGGTTGGAAAGGACAGAAGAGTTGGAGGCAAAGAAAATATACTGTAAAATACAAACGTCAAAAGCGTTTGTATTTTTGTTTCATTTCAGACCTCTCAATCCTTTCCGACCTTTCAGACCTACTTTTCATGCGCAAATCTCTTTTGTTTATTTCCCTCGGCGTGTTGGTTGTGTTGTCGCTTACGTTGGCGTCGTATTTTGTGCTCACACGGTTTTATCCTGCGGAAGAAATTCGTCGCATGACGATAGCCATGTCCCGATTACAAACCGTTTCGGAATCCGCGGGATTTCATTGGACAGTTGTGGATGAAGGGGAAGATGTTTATACAACCTTGTACACGAACGGAGTCGTGCGGTTATCAGACCCCACAAAATTTGATCACGCAACAGCGTTCCGTGCTGTTTTTCTGAGTAAGTTAAATCTCTATAAAGATTTATCTGGGGAAGTTCGTCATGAAGAAGGAAAAACTTTTTTAACGTATACAGCACCAGGCCCTGTGATTAAGGGTTTTGATTTTTCAAAAGAGGGGACTTGGGTCTCATTTAAGGCCGGAGAGTTTCCTTCTTGGGGTTCTCTTATTCCAAATTTAAAAATGCCTTTCCCTACAACCGCGTCTCGTGAGAGTTGGAAACCAGAGGGGATAAAGCGACTCAGGGTTTTGCTCGGACTCACAGATATTTTTTTAGTAAAATATGATGGTGCAGAAGAGATCGTGAGAGGAGAAAAAACACGCGTCATCGATGCACGATTTGATACAGAAGCATTGAAAACTTTTTTGTATGATGTCATTCGTGCGCGGGAAGAACGTGAACCGTCTGATGAAGAGCGTTTGGCGATTGCAGCAACCGCAACAGACCTTGAGCATCTCTCTGTCCGATTATGGATTGGGAAAAAAGATCATCTTCTTTATAGGCTACAAGCTGTCGGAGGAATTCAAAAAGAAAAAACAAAAGAGCTTATGCCGATTGATGTCAGGATCGATTTTTCTGATTTCAATAAAGAAATTGCTATAGAAGCTCCTGCGTCTTTTGTTTCTTTTTCTTCTGTTTATCAATCGCTCATGCGCTCGTTCCCACAGATGGAGGTTGCGTTTGGGCGTCCTAGCTCGATTCCAACGATTACAGAAGACGCATCCATCAGAGAGCAGTCTGTTATTGTTGGTTCAGATCGTGATCAAGATGGACTGGATAATATTCTGGAAACATTTTTTGGCACAAATCCAAATAGTGCAGATACAGACAATGATGGTTCCTCGGATGGAAATGAAGTGAAGCGCGGAACAAATCCTCGCGGAAAGGGTTCTTTATTCGGATTTGGTTTGGGAAATTGATATGGAAAAACGCAAAAAAAATTGGCAACAGACAACAGGGGTAAAACGTGAGTGGCGTATAGAAACATTGCGTACGGTGTTTTTTGTAGTTGCAGCCATTATTGTGTTGAAATTATTTGTGATCCAAGTTGTGGATCATGGTCTCTATACCGCGCTTGCAAGTGGGCAACATGAAATTTTTCAAAAACTGTATCCAGATCGTGGACGTGTTTTTGTGCATGACGGAACAGAACTTGTTGCCGTTATCACAAATCAAGATTTGGCATTTGTGTATGCAGATCCAAGATATGTAAAAGATGTAAAAGCAACTGTGAGTGCTGTTGGAACGATTCTGGGATTAGATGATGAGCGTAAAGCAGAGTTGGAGACAAAACTTTCTGTGACAACAGATCCATATGAACCAATTTTGCGTGGAGTTTCAAGGCCTGTTTTAGATAAACTCATGGCATTAAAATTGCCTGGAATTTTGCACACCATGGAAACATCACGGTTGTATCCAGAATCCAACATGGGCGGACAGATTTTGGGATTTGTTGGATCAGATAAAGATGGGAATAAGATTGGAAGATATGGAATTGAAGGATATTTTAATAAAGAACTTTCTGGTTCTCAGGGCTTTTTGAAATCCGATCGTGATATTGCGGGAAATATTATTGCTGTCGCAGATCACTCGCTTACACCAGCGAAAAATGGATCCGATATTGTTTTGACTCTTGATCGCACCATTCAATTCAAGGCGTGTACAACACTTGCGGCTGCAGTGAAAAAGCATGGGGCAGATGGTGGAAGTATTATTATTGTAGATCCAAAAACAGGACGCATCCTTGCCATGTGCGGAGCGCCAGATTTTGATCCGAACCATTTTGGAGATGTAAAAGATGCAAATATTTTTAATAACCCAACCGTGTTTGGCTCTTATGAGCCAGGGTCTATTTTTAAGGCCATCACCATGGCTGCTGCTGTGGATGTTGGTGCCGTTTCGCCTTCAACCATATTCACAGATACAGGTTCTACGGTTATTGATAAGTGGACCATCAAAAACGCAGAAAATAAAGTTTATGGAGCGGTTGATATGACAAAGGTTCTTGAAGATTCTATCAACACCGGAATGATTTTCTCCATGAGAAAAATGGGAGGTGATATTTTTGCAGATTATATTACAAAGTTTGGATTCGGAAGTAAGACGGGAATTGAACTTGCAACAGAATCATCTGGAGATGTGACCTCTGTAAAAAATAAATCAGAAATTTACCGGGCAACCGCATCGTTTGGTCAGGGAATTTCTGTGACACCTCTTCAGGTTGTGATGGCTTATGCTGCGCTTGCAAACGGGGGTGTCTTGAAGAAGCCGATGATCGTTGATGAAATTCGTCATCCAGACGGCACGATTGAAAAACGTTCTCCGCAAGATGTCACGCAAGCGATCAGTCAAAAGACATCTAGGTTATTAGGTGCCATGCTCGTTTCTGTTATTGAACATGGTCACGGAAAAAAAGCGGGTGTTGCGGGATATTATATTGGGGGTAAAACAGGAACAGCTCAGGTGTCTTCAAACGGAGGATATTCAGAAGATAATACAATCGGTTCGTTTGCGGGATTTGGTCCTGTAGAAGATCCAAAATTTGCCATGATTGTACGTATTGATCATCCGCGTGATGTTCAGTGGGCAGAATCCACTGCCGCACCATTCTTTGGTGATATGGCAAAATTTCTGCTACAGTACTTTCAAGTACCGCCTACGAGGAAGTAAAAGTTACATGTCATCCTGAGCGAAGCGAAGGATCTCATGTTTCCATTGGTACCATTAAATCTGATTGAGACGATTCTTGTATTATTTAAAACGCGAGATCCTTCGCTTCGCTCAGGATGACATGATATATGAAAAAACTTCTCGAAAAACTTCTTGCAAATAAAGCTCGCAACTTTCTCGCAAAACATCACCCAATCGTGATTGGTGTTACCGGTTCTGTGGGAAAGACCTCTACGCGTCAAACAATCGCGACGATTTTGTCTGCGAAGTATTCTGTTGTCTCTTCAAAAGAGAATTACAATAATGAACTCGGACTTCCATTGTCGATTCTGGGAGCGAAATCACAAGGAAAGAATCTTTTTGGGTGGTTGGGAGTTTTGCTTTCATCACCAAAAAAACCAGCAGATGTGTATGTGCTTGAGTACGGGATTGATCATCCTGGCGATATGGATCATTTGGTTTCGATCGCGGTTCCATCGATCGCTGTTATGACAGCATTGTCTCCTGTGCACGTTGAATTTTTTTCATCCATGGATCAGTTGGGAGAAGAGAAAGCGAAATTATTATCGAACGTTCCTGCGGATGGGCTTGTTGTGTTGAATGCAGATGATGTACGTGTTGTGGGTCTTGGATCTCATGCGTCAGCCCCTATTGTCACATACGGATTTTCTGAAGTAGCAGCTGTTCGTGCTTTAGATTATTCTATTGAAACACGATCTGATTTTTCCTTTGAACCTGGTGAGGAATTTTCAGAAGTGCGTTCGAACGTGTTGGTGCACGGGGAGTCGATTGTGATCACGCTTATAAATCAGCTAGGTAAAAGCGCGGTCAGTTCTGTGCTCGCTGCAGTTACTATTGCAAAACATCTCGGGCTTTCTACAGAGGAAATTCTCTCAAGGCTTGATCATCTTAAACAAGAACCTGGACGCATGAATCCTATTCCTGGGATTAAGGGTTCACTTATCATTGATTCAACATACAATGCAGCTCCTGCATCCATGATGTCAGCATTATCGATCTTATCGGAATTCGAGCCTGTCGAATCTGCTCGTCGCATTGCCGTTCTGGGCCACATGGCAGAGCTTGGGGTGCAATCTGAACAAGAGCACAGAATGGTTGGAATGCGCGCGGCTGAAGTGTGTGATCGATTGATTACGGTTGGGGAAATGGCACACCATATTCGCCATGCGGCCATTGAGGCCGGAATGCCAGAAGAACGCACAGAAGAATTTGCTGATCCGGTTGAGGCTGGAAGATGGTTAGATCATGAGATCAAGAAAGGGGATATTGTTCTCGTAAAGGGTTCGCAAAGTGCGCGCATGGAAAAAGTTGTGAAAGATGTGATGGCAGAACCATTGCGTGCAAAAGAGTTGCTTGTAAGGCAATCAAAGAAATGGAACAAGTCATAAAAAGAGTCGCCCGCTTGGGCGACTCTTTTCTGTTGACGATTATGGATGTGTCCGTTATTATCCCGTCAGTCCTTTGGAGGTGTCTATGTCTACGACCGTTGTCCTTTCTCATCCTATTGCGCAGCATTTCATGGTGGCTCTCAGAAAAAAGAAGGGCCGCACGAATGAGAATTTCCGACGCGATATGCATCGCATCGGCCTCATGCTCGCCATTGAAGCAACGAAAGATCTCAAGACGAAATCCGTGAAGGTGACAACACCTCTCGGAATCGCGACGGGTTCGTGTCTGCGTTCTCGGCAAGCACTTGTTTCCATCACGCGGGCCGGAAACGGACTTCTCGATGCGTTCCTGCAGTTTTTGCCTGAAGCCTATGTTTGGCACGTGAGTGTTTCTCGCAACGAAGAGACGTTCAAGCCGGACTTCCATGGCAGCAAAATCCCGGGGCATGTGCCTTCCGATCTCGACGTCTGCTATGTGCTGGATCCCATGCTCGCGACGGCAGGTACGGCCTGTCTCACGATTCAGCTGCTGAAAGACGCGGGCGCGAAGAAGATCGTGTACGTTGGCGTACTTGGTGCAAGCGAAGGCGTTGCCACGCTCACAGCAGCACATCCGGATGTGCAAATCTACCTTGTCGCCATCGACGAAAAGCTCACAGCCAAAAAGTTCATCGATCCCGGTCTTGGTGATGCCGGTGACGAGCAATATCCGACTGTGTAATACAGTCACTTCCGAGTTTCAAGACTCGGTATTTTTTTTACGGTTAAATGGGTAGATACGGATTACAGATGAATACTGATATACAGATATGGAAAACTATTTAGAAACAAACTTTTTTTCGCGTCATCTCTATCTGTATTCATCTGTAATTCGTATCTATTAAAAAAACACACTCGTCATGAGTGTGTAAGAGCTAGCGAAATTGTTCTGCTGCGACGCGGATGTACGCAGCTGTTTTCTCTGGATCAAGAATCGCATCGGGGTGTTTTCTGATGCGGCCTTCTGCGTCAATGCTGACCTGAGGAAACTGTTGTGTGATCGGTTTGATCGTGTGCAATGTTTCCGCACAGAATCCTCCGGCAATGCCGAGACCGAGAGTAGGGTGGCGTGCACGGATTGCATGCAGCACAGCAAATGCCGTCGTCGGATCAATCGAGCGTCCGAGTCCTCCTGATGGATCGAACAAGATATTTGTCACAACACCTTTGTAGGCGTCGAGTTGTTGTGCAAGTTGGTCAGGGTTTGAACCAACTTTTCTGTAGGCATTCACACCAATCTGGAGAATGACTCGTATCGGCCGGTCCGTAAACGTTCGTTTGAGCATGTTTGGATCAGGCCAGACCATATTGAGCTGGAAAGCATCCAAATCCGGTCCACCGAGTCTGATCATGTGCGCGAGTTGTATTCATGCCCAC
>CAIKXH010000083.1 GCA_903831335.1 Candidatus Uhrbacteria bacterium
ATTGATTGAAGGAGTGAATACAACGGTTATTGATTCAAATACAGAACTCACATTGTCGACCGTCGACCCAGAGAAAAATCAAACTCTTCTCCGAGTAGAGGCTGGACGTGTTTGGTCACGGATCAAAAAACTTTCGGATAAAGGAGAGTTTTATGAAATTGAAACACAGAATGCAAGAGCTTCTGTGCGCGGAACATCATTTGGTTTTGAGAGAAAAGGGAACACCACAACGATTATTGTTGTAGAGGGTAATGTTCGTTTTGGAGCGATTCCTCCAGACATAGATGAATCGATTCAATACTCGGTGGCGAACGTTGGTGCGGGAAAGAAAGCTGTTTATAAAGATGGTGATGATGTGTCTGTTGTAACAGATCTCACAGATGCAGACAGACAGGATGCTTGGTATGTGTTTAATAACACCTCTTTGATGGATCAAGCTCAAGGAATCATGCCTTCAAAAGATACGTCCGTAAGCAATGCAGCAACAACAAGCTCTGCGCCGTCGAATTCTCCTGTTTCTAATGACGGATCTGTTTTTGTTGCTGTGCCACCATTAGAAACACCAACTTCATCCGCTCCAAGTCAAGGGAGTGCACCTTCTTCTGGAACATCAGTGCAGGTTGCCCCAGAGATTGTTCCTGCGCCTGTTCCTGTTTCTTCAGGAAATAAAACGATTTCTCCCGGCATCGCTGGCTCTCCTGAATTAATTCTTTCTTCTTTAGTTCCGAACGTGATTGTTGAGAATTTTACCCCGCGTTTCACGATTCGCGGATCTGGTTTTTCTTCTGCAGATATTTCCTCTGTGTATGTCGGGGATACAATGATGAGTCAATTTTCTGTTGTGGATGATGCATCGATTATGGTGACCGTTCCGATACGAACGATTCTTCTTGGTACGTATGATGTGAGTGTTGTTGGAAGGTCTGGTATCTCTGCGTCATTGCCCAATAGTTTAACCGTCGTTCCTTTACGATAAGTATGCGAAAACTGACCCATTCCATTTTATTTTCACTGGTTCTTTTGGTCACAACTCTTTTGAGTTGTGCTGTGTATGGGTTTGGACTATTTCATACCGTGCAAGAAAAAATGACGGATCGATTGTTTTTGAATAAGGCTCCATCTTCGGAAGTTGTTGTGATTGCGGTGGATGATGCGAGCTTGAATAAGATTGGACAATGGCCATGGGAGCGATCTGTTTTTGCACGTGCGCTTGATGTGTTACAAACAAACTCAGCAGAAAAACCAAAAGCCGTTGGGATCGATGTCAGTTTTTCTGAACCATCTCGATTGGGTGAAAAAGATGATGCGCTTTTTGAAAAAGCTCTGCAGAACATGAAGGAACAGAAAATTCCCGTTGTTCTGCCAATCGATCTTGATGAGACTAGTTCACTTGCAAGCGGACCCATTGTGTCATTGCGAGCGGTAACAGAACAAGGGTTCATCAATTTTCCATTGGACGGAGATGGTGTTGTGAGAAATGCAGAACGTGTAAGAGGTGAACATGAAAGTTTTTCCAGTCTTCTTGTACCCGTTTCTGCACCAGATTCGTTTCGAATTGACTATCGGGGAACA
>CAIKXH010000084.1 GCA_903831335.1 Candidatus Uhrbacteria bacterium
ATCAACTCTTTTAATCTCAATATCTTCAAACGAACTACTCTGCACCACATGGACAACACGTTGCTTCACGAGTTCGAGAAGCGCAAGAAAACTGATCACTGTATCTACTCTTGAATGTCCGGAGCCGAGAATATCTCTGAAGGTGAATCTTGCGCGCTCCATAATCGCATTCCGGATCTCATCGAACCGTTCCTTTACGGATACAACGCGCTCCATGGCGACTTGTTTGAGATTGAAGAATGGTTCGAGATTTTTGAGAAGGCGTGCGAATGATTCGTGGAGCGTTCCGATGGATAATCCATCTGGGATGATCAGCTCTGTGATTTTTATGACATCTGCTTTTTCTCTTGGGAACAATTCAACCGGTGCATCAAATTGTTTCTCAAGATGTGCCGAAAGTTCCACGAATGCTTTGTACATCTTGAGTTGCAAAGCCAAATTCGACGTGTCTTCCTCTTCTTCAACTGGATCTGGCAACAACAATCGGGATTTAATCAGCAAAAGTTTTGTTGCCACAATCAAAAAATCCGCGAGTTCTTCTGCAGGTGGTTCATTCTTTTCAATATGTTCAAGATACGACTCCGTTACGTGCGCAAGCGAGACTTCCGAAATCGAAAGAGACTCGGCTTCAATAAGCTCGAGAAGAAGTTCTAGTGGGCCTGTAAATTTTTCTGAAGAAACTTCAAACATGTGATCACATTTTACCTGATCGATGAAGAACACGCAAAAGAAAAAACCTGACACATCTGTCAGGTTTTTCTGCTAAAATTACGAGTTTTTCAATTCAATGTGGACATCATCGAGTGCACGCTTTGGCAAGGCACTTGGTGCATCCATCATGACATCTCTTGCATCACCTGTTTTTGGAATCGGAATCACTTCACGAATATTTGGTTCGTTTGCAAGGATCATGATCAATCGATCAAGTCCTGGTGCGATTCCTCCGTGTGGAGGAGCACCGAATGAGAAGGCTTCAAGCATGTGTCCGAACTGAGATTGAATTTGTTCTTCTGTAAATCCCATGATTTCTAACACACTTCTAAGCGCATCCGGCTTATGGTTACGAATACTTCCCCCACCAGCTTCATATCCATTCAAAACGATGTCATATTGCGTGGCAAGAATCTCTCCGATATTTTTCTTGTTCATCAAATCTTCCATGTGCTCTGGTTTTGGTGAAGAGAATGGGTTGTGTGTGAAAGTCCATCCACCCTCTTCTGTTTTCTCGAAGAATGGGAAATCAATCACCCAACCGAACGCAAGCAGATTTGGATCATTTTTGTCTTCGCGAAGATCAGGCTTATCGTTTCCGTATTTCTCCATGGCTTCTGCGTACGATAGGCGTGGAAATGGAATTTGTTGGATGCGTTTTTCTGGTGTACAAGTCTTCACCATTTCAATCATCATGGCTTCCACAAGCTGCATGACATCTTCTTGTGTCACAAACGACATCTCGATATCAAGTTGTGTAAATTCCGGTTGACGATCGCCGCGCTGATCTTCATCACGAAAACATCGTGCTACTTGGAAATATCGCTCAACACCACCAACCATCAAAAGCTGTTTGAATTGTTGTGGTGATTGTGGAAGAACGTACATCTTCCCCGGATGCATTCTCGATGGAACGATAAATTCACGTGCCCCTTCTGGTGTTCCCTTTGTGAGAATAGGAGTTTCTACTTCAATGAATTTTTGATCATGAAGAAACTTGCGGAAAAATGTTTCAACATTGTCGCGAAGAACCAAGTTCTTGTGCATTCTCTCTGATCGGAGATCGAGGTAACGATACTTGAGTCGAAGCTCTTCATTCACGGCACGCGTATCTTTATCGATTTCAAACGGTGGGGTTTCAGAAGTATTCAAAACAGTAATCGACTTAATAGCGATTTCAACCGTACCGGTAATCATATCCGGATTCACTTGTTTTGCTCCGCGGGCTTTCACCTCGCCCTCGATTTCGAGAACGTATTCAGGTCTAAGAGAATCGACAACGATCGCAGTCGCTTCATCGAGGTCTGGCTTGTACGCCACAACCTGAACCACGCCCGTTGCATCACGCAAATCAATAAAAACAAGCTTGTCGCCCATTTTACGAAGCGTATTGACCCAACCATTAATACGAACGGTTTGACCGATCGAGGCTGGTGTTTCTGAAATCCAAGTTCTATTCATAGTGTCAAAATTGTGTCAGTTTGATGCGCGATTGTCAAACAAAAGAACATCGAATTGTTGACAAAACAGCATAACTACCATAAGGTTGGGCCGTCCATAAAGATAAATCTACTTCCGAAAAGAGGCAAAAAATGAATTGGAAATGGTGGACAAGTTCTCCTGCAGTACCTGCTGAAAAGCATCGAGACGCGCCACGAGAAAAAAAGCCGAAAAAAAGTACATCGGTTTCGCTCGGGATTGCCTTTGATGATTTTCAAGAACTTTATAGACAATCCGCATTGTGGGCCTTTAAAAAGGGTCAGCCAATGGATCGTGAATCCCCAATGGCAAGATGGGATTATCGGGAAGGTCCTGTTGTAGATCTTGAAAATGCAGACGCGCTGAGACGAACGTATTATCACTATAATGGTGATCTCGATCAAATGCGTCAAATTGCCAGAGCGGATGTTATGAAAAACGTCCCCGTCGATCTTCTCCTTGAATTCTTGAAAACCAAGGAAAGCAAAGATCTTCCGAACACACTCTATGGTTTGTGCAAAGAAGCGATCGAATGGGCACACCAACAAGATCTTATCAAGAAAGAACGCTACAACCGAACGATGGACGATCAGCAGATCAAATCTCTCATCGAGACACATCAGGTTTCCTACTCTGTCATCTTGCATTACATAAAGAGCAGAATTCATGAAGAGGCCGATCGATTCCTTGGTTTTAACTCTGAACTTGAGATCATGATCGGTAATCACAAAAGAGGACTGTGGGAAGCTCAAGAACTTCTTACATCCATTCGAAAAGATCTTCGAAACCCCACAGCTGCGCAGCAATTCCCTTACCTTCTTCGCGAACAACAGCAACTCGAAGAAACAATTTCCCGACACAACACGACGATCATCGCCCTTGAACATCACAAAAGATCACTCAGAACATTCTTTGAACTCTGTCGGAAAAAAATACAGATCTTAGAAGAACCTCTTGTACACGCACAACGCAGCCGTCGAATCGCGCGCGTTGTCGAAGAAGCAAAACAAGGTGAGCTCGAAGCTCAACAGCTCATTTTGTCCACACTGACCGATTTGTCTGGGCGCCTCTGTTTATTCCATGAGGAAATGATCGATCTCCTCACGAATGTTGGCACAACCGTTGCCCCCATAATCAATAGTGCCGAGGAAAATCCTCATGAAATTGTTCGAACACTTGACTCTGTCGTCGAACGTTTCATGAGCGAGCTCACTCTTGCACTCCCCACTTCTCCAGCCCCCTAACACAAACATCCAAATGGATGTTTTTTTAATACAATCGACGCTTCACAAAAAACAAAAAAACCTATTCGTTTGAATAGGTCAGATAATGACTACCAGGTCTCACGATGCTTCTTTCCATCAAGCAAATTGTCATGCGATCTTGTTTGATGGGTTGTGTTAGAACTTCCACCTGTTGATTCGCTGTAGTGATCACCAAAGACCCCTTCTCGATCTCGAGATGTGGACTTCACTCCTCCATCAGCACCGCGAGTCTCTCGATAGTGGCCGCCGATGATACCCTCACGATCACGCGTGCGCCCGATCACCTGTCCGGAAGCAGATCGATGCTCACGGTAATTGTCACCAGGCAAACCACTTGATGCATCACGTGATTCACTAATGAATTGTCCTCGACTGTTGTATGTTCGCCAAACAACATTGTTGAGAAAATCTGTCTCTCTTACTGTCTTAAAGGGCTTGAACTTAAAGAGCTCTCTACAATCTTTGCACCGATTGGGCGGATCCCATCCTTGCTTTGCACAATTGATGAGTGTACCCGTAGGAATCGTGAATGTGTTCCCACAATGCGAACACGACTTGTACTGTGGAGGATGTGCATTTTTGCACGGCTTACAAAACACTGGTGGATGATCCCAATCACGATTCGCATGAATCGTGCCGCCGCACCCTTCACACGGCTTATCGTACCACTTCGCTTTTTGCGCATCTTTACAACTCGCACAGTAGCGCGGTGGATTACTCCACTCCTTGTTTACACGAATTATTGCACTGCAGGATTCACACGATTTGTCGTACCACTGATTTTTTCTGACTTCTTTGCACGAGCCACAAATCGACGGTGGATTCGACCAGTCTTCGTGGACACGTACTTCTCCCTGACAATCCGAACAAGAAATAACATACCATCCAGCCATGACCCCTCCAGAAAAAGCTTTTTAGGCTTTAACTGCAAAGTTCTTATCATCAAAAAGCATTCTTGTCAATTATAAAACCAAAGGCGTTTTAAACCTTTGGTTTTATCTTTTTGTCTATGGAGTCAATCGGTTAATCAATCGTGGAAACGGAATCGTTTCACGGATGTGTTGAAGTCCGCACATCCAGGCTGTGATGCGTTCTAGTCCATAGCCGAAACCAGAGTGTGGAACGGAACCGTATTTTCGCAAGTCGAGATACCATTGGAATGGTTCGATCGCGAGGTTGTGTTCGTTCATTCTTGCGAGCAATGTTTCGTAATCATCTTCACGCTGTGAACCTCCGATAATTTCGCCGTACCCTTCTGGGGCGAGCAGATCATTGTTCAAGACGAATTCTGGATTCAACGGATCGCGCTTCATGTAAAACGCTTTCACGGCTGCCGGATACTTCTCGATAAAGATTGGGCGATCAAACTGTTGTGTGAGGATGGTTTCATCGTCGGCGCCAAGGTCATCCATGTCACCGATGTCTGAACCGAGCTCGCGAAGTTTTGCGATCGCAGCTTGGTGGGTCATGTGAACGAATGGCGCTTGAATCGCTTCAAGCGGCTTTGTGTCACGCTCAAGAACCTTAAGCTCGTGCTGACAATTTGCGAGAACATCTTTTACAATGCGGCAGATTAATCCTTCTTGAACCTGCATGTTTCCTTCGTGCTCGACGAATGCCGCTTCTGCATCCATCATCCAAAATTCCGTTAAGTGTCGGCGCGTCTTTGACTTTTCTGCGCGGAACACAGGTCCGAAGTCGAATGCGCGACCGAGCGACATGATTCCGGCCTCGAGATAGAGCTGACCAGACTGCGACAAATACGCTTTTCCTAAATCGAAATAATCCATTTCAAAAAGCTCTGTTGTTCCTTCACAAGAAGTTGGTGTGAGAATAGGAGTATCGAACTTTACATAATCATTCTCGGCGAAATAGGCGTACGTTGAGTTGATGATTTGGTTTCTGACGCGCTGAATCGCCCACTGCTTATCAGATCGCAACCAGAGATGACGTTCATCGAGCAAGAAGTCTGGGCCATGATCTTTTTTTCCAATCGGAAATTCATCCGTAGCGAGTGCGACAATTTCGAGCCCAATACCATCGAGTTCGAATCCAGATGGTGCGCGAGAATCTTCTTTTACACGACCAAGAACTCGAACAGACGATTCAAGTCTAAGCGACTCGAGCGCTGCCCATGTTTCTTCTGACACATCCGCCTTTGAATACACAATTTGTACACGCGCAGAACCGTCGCGTAATTGCAAAAAGAAAATCTTTCCGCTTGAGCGGAAGTTATAAGCCCAACCCTGAAGTTGAACTTCTTGACCGTTGAATAAGTTAATTTTTGAAATGAGAGTTGGGGTCATAAAAACAAGTGAAAAAGTGAAAGAGTCAAAAAGTGATTGTTGATGCCGGTTTGTTTATTAAAAAAAATAAAAAGATTACCCTCCTCCACTCTTCCACTTTTTCACTCTTTCACTTTCTTCACAAATGCTTACATGCTTCTCGCATGGAGACGGCGGGAATGACTGGGAAGTGAGCGATAATAAGAGATTCAATCGTTTCGTGAAATGTGGAAAGTGTTTGTCCTGATAAGTGCGGGCGAAGTTGTTCTGGAAAATCCTGTGTGATGGCAAACCGCAATAGCTTCAGAGTTGTGTCATCGATCAGGCGGGCAGAAAACCATTGCTCTGCGTCTTTCTCAAAACACGACTGACAAACAACTCCACCTTTTAATGCATGCCATCGATAATTCCCTTCTCTGATCGCAACACGACACATGAGACAATGATTCAGTTCTGGATGATACCCGAGATGAGACAAGAATTTCAAGGCAAATGAGGCGAGCAAATATCCCGCACGCTCTGCTGTGATATCTGGAAGCAGCTCGACAAACTCGACCCAGCGTAAGAGAAACGGATACAGTTCCTCATCAACCTCGTGCGTCCGCGTTCCCATATCCACGAGAGCGAAAGCGTTTTGAACGAGCGTGGTTTTTGTAAGACTCGAATAGACCGACTGAAACCCCCGAGACCTGTCGACACCCGCGACGGTAAAGTACTGTCGGCCGTCTACGAGGAGCAAGCGTACCTCTGCCACTGTTTCCAGGTGCGGAGTCAGCTTTGCGAGCGGTTTCTGGCCTCCCCGCGCCACGAACTCAATCTTACCGTGTTCTCGCGTAAATGCCGAATAAGACCGATCATGCTCTCGATACGGCCTCCAGGCAAGCACCAGTGCGGTTGTTTCAAAGAGGACGGACATAAGTCAAAGTGAAAGAGTGGTAAAGTGAAAGAGTGAAGGTATTTCTTTATATTTTTACAATCAAACAACTTCCCATTCCGTCACTCTTCCACTCTTTCACTTTTTCACTCTGCAGTCCTATTCAGATATGACTGTAAAATAATCATCGCCGCAAGCGCATCCTCTTCTGCTTCCGCTCCCTCCTCAAACATGAGACGTCGACTCTCTGAAGTCGTAAACGATTCATCTTCTTCTTCGATCGGAAGATCTGTGAACTTTTTCAGTTTATCGATAAAAGATCGAACGATCGCGATCTGCTTTTCATTCGAATGCCCGCCAACCGCATTAGGGATTCCAATCACAATTTCTTCCATGTCTTCTTTTTTCAGAATCGAAACAATATCACGAATCGCTTCGTCTCCTTGTTTCCAGATTACCTCGAGAGGCACAGCGATTTTTGTTTCTGTGTCACCGAACGCTAATCCGATTTTTCGTTTGCCGTAGTCGATTCCAAGGAGGCGCATAATATTATACGGGCAACGGTGTCAAAATTTCCGTTCCGTTTTTTGTAATGGCAATAGTAACTTCAAAGTGAGCACTTACGGATCCGTCGTGCATAATAACCGCCCAACCATCATCTGCTGTATCTACCCGATAATCTCCACCCATTCCAAACATTGGTTCAAGAGCAAGTGTCATGCCATCTTTGAGTTTCACAGAAGGATAATGTGGGGAAATAAAATTCGGCACATGTGGATTCTCATGCACCGCATGCCCGACCCCGTGTCCAACAAGCGCACGAACGTTTCCGTATTTGTGCGGTGTGACAACATGATCAATCGCGGCGCTGATATCTCTTACATCTCCACCAACATGAGCGGCGGCGACACCAGCGAGCAATGCTTCTTTTGTGACAGTGAGAAGTTTTGCGATCTCTGGAGGAGGATTGCTTCCAACATAAACCGATGCGGCCATGTCTGTACACAAATCTTTATACCAACAACCAATATCGAGCCCAAGGACATCACCTTCAAGAAGCACACGGTCACGATTCCCTAAACCATGAACAATCTCTTCATTAACCGAAAGACAAATTGTGCTTGGAAATGGAGTATCAGACGGTGAGGACTTGTAATGCAAAAACGATGGCGTAGCACCTTCTGCACGCATACTTGCCTCCCCAATCGCATCGATCTCACGAAGCGTGATACCAGGGCGAACCGAATCAATCGCGGCCTTTAGGGCGCGAGATAAAATGTGGCCACCTTCACGCATGGCATCGATTTCTTGTGGAGTCTTAATGAGGGACATAACAAAATTGTTCAATGGCGTCGACGAGTCGTTTTTGAACTTCTTCAACTGTACCAATACCGTCCACATGATGAATTGGAATTCCGGTTTGTACGTATTCATCGATCACGGCGAATGTTTCTGTTTGATAAATTTGCAATCGTTTTTCAATGGCTTCTGGGACATCATCTTTTCGGACGAACAACGTTCCGCCGTCTGGTGTTTTTTCTCCCGCAACGTGTCCATCTTTTGTGCTATAAATTTTTCCGGTTTTATCGTCTGTTAAACGTCCTTTCA
>CAIKXH010000085.1 GCA_903831335.1 Candidatus Uhrbacteria bacterium
CGCATATAGTTCTCCAAACTTTATAAAAAAACTCTCAACCAATAAATTCGCTTCTTGCATTTCTTTATAAAAAGACTCCTCTGTATACTCCACAAAATGCGTTGGGTCCAATCGATATTCCACACCCAATTCTTTTTTATATAATGTTATCCAATCTCGATCAATCATGGGAACTCGAAGAAGAATCTTTGGTGCGAGTGTTTGAACTTGTTTCAAGAACATAACTCGATTCTCGATATGTTCCAAGACATTCGATAACACAATCACATCAAACTTTTCTCTTCCCAAATCTTTTGTTGCATCTGCAACTCGATAAGCAATATTCTCTCGAGCATAAAGTTGTTTCGCCTTTTCTATATTCGCCACGCTCAAATCCACCGCAACAACTTCTCTCGCCTTCTTTCCAAGATCAAATGCAAGCGCTCCATTTCCGCATCCAATATCCAAAACCCGATCAGTAGTTAAAATACGATCGACAAAAAATGCATGATAATTCATGAGACGATGTTTTGGGTGTAATCCACCCTCCGCTCGGATAGCGAAACGTGAGACCGTCTTGTATGTCCAATTATGAAGCCGGAGAATGCAAATTATTATAAACTTGAACATATTAAGCTAATACAACAAAGAAAGTAAAACGACGTAATAATGAGTTTGATGACATTTAGGATAGCAAAGCTTAATGAGAATATGAACGGAGTGAGTTTAAAAAAGTAACAATCAATTTTATATCATCTTTTTTTTACAACACATAAACCAACATTTTTTTTGGCATCTATATTACCTTTTATTATAGTGAAATGACTATTTATAAAATCAAGCACTGCCTCTCTTTCATCACTTGATTTTTTACTATCTAAGCCTTTTCCATCACCTTTTATATAATCAAAGACCAATATTCCATTATTTTCTAGAGTATTATAAAAACTTTGAACAACCTGCAGAGGATTTGGGACATGTTCTAAAACGGTTTGACAAATGATAATGTCATACATCTTATCCTTCACCAGATTGTTATGTGGTTCTAAAATATGATACTTAATCTCTTTATAATTTGACAATCTATAAATTGCGTATAAAAAACTAATCTGCATGATATCACTCATTTCATAACTGTACTTTCTTGAAGGAAAATACAATTTCATAGCTGTTGTAAATGGAGCTATCCCACAACCGTATTCGAGAACCTTGCCACTTTTAGGTAAAAAGAAAAAGTAAGGTAAAAAATCGAGGTAAGCTGATTTGGCATATTTCCAAATATTTCCAAACAATAAATAAATACTCTCATCTTTTTGCCAAGCTTCTAAAAAAGTCTTATCGTTAGATTCATCTGTATGATTAAGATTCTGAAATCTAACTCTGTAGAGCAATCTTAAAAAATGATAATCGACAATATCAATCGGTCTTCCATTAAGTATTTCTACCCAAAATTTATTAAACTCTTTAAACCATTTTGTTGAAATATAAGAAAATATAAACTCAGGAGAAATTTTTGTTAAACGTAAACAAATATTAAGAAGGAGTTTTATTTTTGGAAATCTGAATTGTGAATATTGAACCTTACTATTTAGGACTTTATTCATTACATCTGAAGTATCTAATTTAATATTATCAAAATAATTGTATGCCATAATTTTTTACCTATAAAATACCTATTAATTTCAGAATTCTTTCTTATAGATGGAATACAGCGGAATCTTCCATGTACCAATGTCTATCCCAAAAATCTGGAGTGGCTTATTCCATCAAAAAACACGATCGTTCATACAAACATCTCAAACGTTAATTTTTCCAATCCTTCTTTCATGGAAATTTTTGGGATCCAACCAAGCACTTGTTTTGCTTTTCCATTATTTGCTTTTGTCCATCTCGGATCACCAGATCGCTCTGGTACGAACTCATAATCACCCCCGAAAATTTCAACGATTTCATTTACCGAATGAGGTTCTCCGTATCCAATATTAAAAACATCTCCACCTTGAATAGATGTGGACTTCATAGCTAGAATATTCGCTTCTACAACATCTTCTACGTGCGTATAATCACGGTAAAATTCGCCATCGCCACAAACAGACATGGGTTCTCCATGATGTTTTTGACGTAAAAATTTTCCCATGACAAGCGCATACCCACCGTTTGGATCCATCATTGGGCCATATACATTAAAATAACGAAGAGATATTGTGGAAAACCCATACAAAAGAGAAAACAGACGACAATATTCTTCACCAACAAATTTCTGAAGTCCATAAGGACTCATAGGATTTACCTTCATATTTTCCTCCAATTCTTTTCCTATCTCACAACCCCCATAGACAGAAGAGGAAGAACTAAAAACAAATCGCTTCACTCCAGCCTCTTTTGCCGCAACCAACAATCTCAATGTTCCACCCACGTTCACTTCATTTGTTTCTTCTGGATGTTCAATGGAATAAGACATGCGAGGAATCGCGGCTAGATGAAAAATTCCATCGACACCAACTACACTCTTCTTCACATCCTGCTCGTTTCGAAGATCACCTTCCATATATTCCACCCCTTCTACAAAACGCTTGGAAAACTTCCCCGCGCGATAATTATCCAAAACACGAACTGTATGACCATCAGAAACAAGTCGTTTAACCAAATTTGAACCGATAAAACCCGCGCCCCCAGTAACAAGATACGATGCCATAGATTATGGTAATATACACATGACTTATGAATATCCTCCACGTCAACAAATATTTTCCCCCATGGATAGGAGGGATCGAGACGATTGTAGCCGAAATTGCGGAAATACTCCAATCTGAATCCGTGAAAAATAGTGTTTTGGTTTGTCAGGACTCAAAATTGCCCACCAAAATGGAAAAATATCACGGGATAGAAATTATCCGTGCAAAAACCTTCGGTTCAGCTTTGGGAATGCCAATCTCCTTTGACTTTTTTCGACAATTTAGAAAACAAGCAGAAAAATCAGATATTATCATCCTTCACCATCCATTTCCGCTTGGTTTTCTTGCAGCAACACTTTTTGCAAAAAAGAAACGAATGGTGGTTATCTACCACGCAGATATTATCCGACAAAAATATTTTGCGTTTTTATTACAGCCCATTTTTCATCTTGTTCTTTCTCGAGCATCAGACATTCTTGTCACGAGCGATCGATTAACCAAATCTTCACTGCTTCTCAAACCATTCATTGCAAAATGCAAAACCATGTCACTTTGGATAGACGAAATAAAATTAAAACGCACTGATGCTATTCAAAAAACGGCAGAAGTGATCCATTCTCAATATCCTAAACCTCTTTTGTTGAGTGTTGGACGTCTCGTTTCTTACAAGGGATACACATATCTCATCGATGCGTTAACCAAAACACCTGGACATCTTCTCCTTATAGGAACAGGTCCACTCAAACAAGATATTCTCCAGCAAATTCAAAATAAAAACCTACAAGACCGTGTCACCATCTTAAATCCCGTCGAAGATCTTGCTCCCTATTATTACGCTGCAGATCTTTTTATTCTCCCATCTATTACAAACGCGGAAGCGTTTGGCATCGTACAGCTAGAAGCGATGTACTGTGGTTGTCCTGTCATTAACACATCTCTTCCAACAGGAGTTCCGGAAGTGAGTATCCATAACAAAACAGGATTGACGGTTGAGCCAAAAAATACCGTTGCACTAGCTGGTGCTATCAATCATATTCTTGAAAATCCAGATCTGCAAAAACGCTTTTCAGAAGAAGCTCATCAAAGAGCAGTAACAGAGTTTTCAAAAAAACGCTCAATTGATATCCTGAAAACTATTCTGTTGAAATAACCCTTATGATTTCTCGCAATAATTTTTCTCTCCTCTCCTTCATTCTACTGATCATTCCGACGACAATGATCTATGGAATAAGTCTTTGGATTACATTTCTTTGGCGTTACCCAGAAGGACTCTCTCCAGATCGACTCATGACACATATTCAACTATTTGGCTTCATTGGGGTTGTCTGGCTCGTCCTCTACTATGCATTTGGACTTCTTGATGTCAAAACCCACAGACAACCAATAGACCTCATTACGTCCCTCATCGGTGCACACACACTGGGCCTTGTTGTGGCGATCGTCTTCTTTTATCTCCAACCAACACTTATTATCACCCCTCGTCGGTTCCTGCTTGTTGATACACTTTGTGTTTTTATCCTTTCTACAATCTGGCAATTCACCATCCGATCGATCACAAAACACATTGCCCAACAAAAAGTCTACTTCATTAATCTTGAGCAAGAGTATCGTGAAAATAAAGACGAATACGAAAAACAAGCAGAAACCCTGCTGATCCGAACTATCTCTGACAAGGAATTACTTTCTCTCACAGAAAAAACACACAGAACGCACCAATCGTTTATCTTTGTTGTTCCGCCAACACCAAACTTCTCAACAGAAACTCTAGAACTATTCGCGCACTTGCATGCACATGGAGCAACATTTATCCGTTTCAATGATTTCTACGAAGAAACATTTAGACGGGTCTACACATCAAATCTCAATGACTGGTGGCTCCTTGAACACACACATCGTGATCAATCAGGCCTATACCCAATCATTAAGCGTTTCTTCGATATTCTGTTCGGTGGTATCATTGGAATTATTTTTCTTCTCACGCTCCCGTTTGTTTTTCTTCTCATTAAACTTTCAGATCGTGGAAAAATCTTTTTCACACAGACAAGACTTTCTGTAAATGGCGCACCATTCACCATCTACAAATACAGAACCATGCGTGAAGGAACGCCGAATAATACGTGGACAGCAGATCATGATCCTCGTGTAACGTCGGTGGGAAGATTCTTACGCTCAACACGTCTCGACGAACTCCCGCAATGGATCAACATCCTCCGTGGCGATATGAGCCTCATTGGTCCGCGCCCTGAACAAGCAGGAATTGTGGAACAACTGAAAAATGAGGTCCCCTACTTTGAATCGCGTCACGCAATCCGTCCAGGACTCATCGGCTGGGCACAACTCCATGTATATGCTGGGAATGCTATTGAATCAAAAAGGAAACTTCAGTATGACCTATACTATCTCAAGAACAGATCCTTCTTATTTGATCTAGAAATTCTTCTCAAAACGATTGCACATGTTTTTTTCCTTCAAGGAAAATAATTCCGACAAGATCGAAACAAAAAAACAACGTGGTTTCCCACGTTGTTTTGATTTTATTTCTTCGTCCTAATCGCCATCATTAGATCTGATATATTCATTCCTGTAACACCTGTATCAAGAAAAGTTTTTGTTTTTTGAAAAAAAGCGAACGAATCATTCTTTGCCAAAAATGCTTCTGGTTTTAATTTTAACAGTTTCGCTTTTCCTTTTACTTCCAAATCCGCAAACGCTCCGGCCACAGGTGAATGATCAATCCCGTCTGACGCACAGGACATCACAAGAGCCCCGTCTTCGATCGCGCCCAAAGCTCCAAGGACAAACTCTTGATTACGCCCACCCATTCCGTTTCCGCGAACCTGAACGGTCGTCTCCCCTCCCGCGATCAACACTTCTCCTGGCTTCACAAGTTCCGCAAGCATTTTTCCTTTTTCTTGTGCCTCCCCTTGTAAATCATTCGAGTAGAGCACGGGTTTATACCCTAATGCCTTTGCCTCAAGCATCATCGCCTTCGTCGCAACAGAATTCGAAACCACACAGGTATTCGTCACCTTTTCAAAAAAAGATGGATCTTTCGGTGTTTCAATCAGTGAACAACTTGGCATTTTGCACGTGGTCAATACGGTGTATTTTTCCAAAATAAGTTTTGCATCTTTTGCAGTTGACGTATCAAGAAACGTTGGACCTGATGCAACCATGCTTAAATCATCTCCGGGAACATCAGAAAAAATCAATCCGGCAATGGTGGCAGGATACGCAAGGCGCACAAATTGTCCTCCTTGAATTTCCGAAATGTGTTTACGAACCGTATTCATTTCACGAATCGTCGCCCCTTTATCCATGAGAACTTTTGTAATCGCAGCAATATCATTACATTCCATTTGATATGGCCAACACAAAAGTGCAGATCCACCTCCTGATACAATCGCAATCACTAAATCTTGAGACTCAACAGCCTTCAGCAACCCAACGATCTCGCCGGTTGCTCGAACATTCTCATAGCCAGGAAATGGATGCGTCCCTGCGATGCTTTTCATGTGCTTCAATTTTCCTTTTTTCACATCCAGAATAATTCCATCTGCAATACGATCTCCCAAAATTTCTTCAAGCGCCATAGCACATTCAAGCGCTGCTTTTCCGATTCCAACAACAAAAATACGTCGATACGTATTTAATTTATAATTCTTTTGGCCAATCTTCAAAACATCTCCCTTGAGTGAAATAATCCGGTGCACAGCAGATCTGGTTTCAATAGCCCTAAGACCCGCCTCCATAATAGCAAGTGCATCCTTGCGCAATTTTGTGGTTGCGATGGACACATAATTTTTGAAAAGATGTTTTGATGGCATATTACAATGTTGTCTCAAAGCTCACAGGAATTTTAAATTCATCATCATTTGCCGGTTCTCCGGATGGATTATCCTTCATCAAAAGGATAAACCCTGTTTTTGTTGCTTGAGGAGTATAATTAATTGTTGCGGTAAATGAGACAAAATAGGAAGTCATCCATTCAGATTCTGCTGTTGCAACAACGGTTGTTATTGCTTTGCCATTTTCATCTTGCAGTTCTATTGGAAATGAACCTTCAAAAAACCATGTTCCACGAGCTTTCCCAGAAATACGAAATGTACGCACTGAAGAAGACGAATCATTCTGGACAGTTAATACATCAACATCCTTGATCAAATCTTTGTAAAAAGCCGACACAACCTTTCCGCTGGGTGTTGGGGTTGGCTCTGGTTTTGTTGTTGCCTCTGTTGGTGGCCGAAGCGCAGAAGATGTTTGTCCATAAAAATCCGTGCGTCCAATAAGAACCGTTACCAAACCAACAAGAAAAATACCTCCGATCGATACAACGGCGAGACGTTTGTTATTCATATGCGGATATCATACAATGTTTGGCATAAAGAATCGAGGAGCGAGAATTGAGAATTTATCGTCATTGCGAGCAGAGCGAAGCAATCTTTACGAAGCGCGAAGATTGTTTCGTTGTCGATGACTCCTCCTCGCAATGACAAGAAAAAATATGAAACAAAAATCCATTCGAATACGCATCATTTCGATCGCCTACAAACAAATCCTTAAACCGATCTTGTTTCTTTTTGACGCACAAGTCATTCATGATTCCATGACGATTTTTGGCGCACAACTCGGCAAACAAAGAGGTCTTCGATCGCTCACATCACTCTTATTTGATTTCAAACATCCCGCGCTCAAACAAACAATTCTCGGAATTGATTTTCAAAATCCCATCGGTCTTTCTGCGGGTTTTGATTATCGCGCCAAACTTTCCGATATTCTTCCATCTGTCGGAATGGGCTATAGCACCGTTGGAACGATTTCGAACAAACCATACGAGGGCAATCCAAAGCCCATGCTCGGCCGTCTCCCAAAATCAAAATCACTTTTAGTAAACAAGGGATTTAAAAATGATGGAATCGATGCAATCATCAAAGAGCACCAAGGAAAAACGTTTTCGATTCCAGTCGGCCTCTCTCTTGGAAAAACAAATCGTAAAGAACTCATGACTCAGGAAGAAGCGGTTCAAGATGTCGTCGAAGTATTTCAAAAAGCCGTAAATGCGAATCTTCCCTTTTCGTATTTCGAACTCAACATTTCCTGCCCGAACTTGATCGGTAATGTTTCTTTTTATCCACCAGAAAATCTCAAGCAATTACTGACCGCGCTCGAGGCTGTACAGATCAATAAGCCTGTCTTCATCAAAATGCCCATCACAGAAACAGATGAAGCAACAAGAGCTATTCTCGCCATTGCGGAACAATTCTCATTCATAAAAGGAGTCATTATCGGAAACTTGTGGAAAGACCGCGCAAGTTCGGATTTCGACTCAGAAGAAATCACAAAGGCAACAAAAGGAAACTTTTCTGGAAAACCAACATCTGAACGATCAAATGAATTGATCCAACTTGCATACAAAGCATTTGGTAAACGATTCGTCATTATCGGATGTGGTGGTGTATTTAGCGCAGAAGACGCATACAAAAAA
>CAIKXH010000086.1 GCA_903831335.1 Candidatus Uhrbacteria bacterium
ATCGTGATCATAGCGTGGGTGTGTAATGCGTTCTGACAATCTGCCATCGTTTGTAAGAAGAAGTAATCCGCATGACGCAACGTCCAAACGCCCGATCGGAAAAATACGTTCTGGGTGTTTTATGTAATCAATGACATTATCGTGCGCCTCCGGATCAACCGATGTAATCAACCCAACAGGTTTATTGAAAGCGATATAAATTTCTTTTGGTTTTTCAGAAACAAGAGGATCTCCGTTCACAACAATGTTATCTGTTTCATCAACCTTCAATCCAAGTTCTGCAACTTTTCCATTCACAATAACAAGACCAGATGAAATCAATTCATCCGCTTTTCTGCGTGAACAGACGCCACGGTCTGCGAGATATTTATTGAGTCGAGTTTGCATACAACGTCATCCTATCACATTAACTTAAAGCGCTTCAATTTCCTCTTGGAGCTTCAACCACTCATCTTCTTTTTGTTTATATTCTTCATCGAGTTCCCCAAGCCTTGTCGCTTTCTCTGGAGCATAATCTGTTGGGTTGTCGAAATAGAATTGGAGAATTTCACTGCGTTCCTTATCGAGGACTTTAAGAAACTTTTCGAGTCGATCTGTTGCACGAACAAGCTCTTTTTGCTTGGCGCGAATTTCTGCTTTATCCGCTCTCGAATCACCCTTCATGATTTTATTCGATCCTTGATCTCCCTCTGCTTCCTCAACCATAATCGCGGCCAATTCCGCTACGTACTCTTCATATGGCCCAGGATATTGTCGCAGGGCTCCGCGACGGATTTCGAGCACTCTATCGCAAAGGGCGTTCACGAACGTACGAGCGTGAGAAACAAAAATGACCGTTCCGGCATATTTCTTCAAAGCCACAGCAAGAGCCTCTGCTGTTTCTACATCCAAGTGGTTCGTAGGCTCGTCGAGAAGCAAAACGGAATGTTCGTGGAGCAAGATTCCGGCAAGACAAAGACGTGCGCGTTCACCACCCGATAATACTCGGGTTGGTTTTTCTAGATCATCATCGCGAAACAAAAAGTTGCTTGCCATCATGAGGATGCGCTCACCAGACGTGGCAGATGGCGCCATACGCATCAAATAATTCAGGACGATTTCATTTGGCATCAGAGTCGCATCAACCTTCTGATCATAATATCCGACATCTGCGTTGTGCCACCATTTCAGTTTGCCATCGATCGGATCAAGGCCTCCCGCAAGTGTTTTCAATAATGTTGTTTTTCCTTGTCCGTTCTCTCCGGCAATCACCACTTTTTCTCCACGTTGAATTTCAAAATTTACATTTCGCACAATCACTTTATCTCCGTACCCTATTACAAGATCTGTTGCGTAAACCGCTTGCCCTGGTGGAACTTGTGGTGACGGGATTGTGATTTTCGACGTGGCAAGATCTGCATGAACGGAAACGATTTTGTGTCTCAGTTTTTCAATATGCTTTGCTTTACTTTGCGCACGTGACGCCATGGTTGCTTTTGCCCCGAATCGTGTGACGAACTCCTGATGATGCTCCATTTCTCTTGCAAGCTTTTTGTTTGTGCGTTTTAGAAATTCTTTTTGTTCTTCTTTCCAAACCAAATAGTCTTCAACGGTACCCGAATAATCTGTGAGTTCCCCGCGCTCAAGTTCGAACGTTTGTAAACAAGTGTTCTGCAAAAATTCACGATCGTGTGCAACCAAAACGAATGCTCCTTTGTATGAACCCAAAAAGTGTTCAAGTAAAAGAAGTGTGTTCAAATCGAGATAGTTTACAGGTTCGTCGAGGAGAAGCAGGTTGGGTTCATCGAGAAGCATGGCGACAATCTTCACACGCATCTGGTAACCACCCGAGAGCTGATCGGCAGTCTTCTCAAGATGCTCTTTATGCAATCCAAACTCTGAAGCGAGCTTCGCAACTGTCCAGGACGGCTTACCTGATTGGGTCTCGAGAAACATCGCGACAGAGACATCACCCGGTAAAACCTCATGCTGCCGTATCACCCCAACCTTTGTACGATCGAATCCTTGAATCGTTCCCTCGTCTGCCACCTCTTTACCAATCAGGATATTCATGAGGGTCGTTTTTCCAGAACCATTGCGACCAATCAAAGCAATCTTCTCCCCTTCAGACACAACAAACGAGACGTCTTTCAAAACGACTTGTTTTCCATACATTTTGTGGAGATGATTCACCTGAAGAAGTGGCATGGACATAACGCGGATATACTAACATAACCAAACAAAAAAATCCCCCGATCACTCGGGGAATTTTCTTTATATATTTGCCTCTCCAAAAGCTTCATCCTCATCATCTGCATCCGCCTCAGCCTTCGTCTTATGAATTCGACCATCAATATTATTTGGTGGTGCG
>CAIKXH010000087.1 GCA_903831335.1 Candidatus Uhrbacteria bacterium
AAAACTCCTTGACTTAATGACTTATCGACTTAACGACTATACTTTATCTAAATCTTTCAAAAATGAAAATAGAGAACGCGAGCGTTCCCTATTTAAAACTATCGCTTCTTTTGACCGCGAGGTTCTTCAACAAGTTGTCCGATGCGTGACAAGTAATCGCGCTTATCGCGGATTTCAAGACGACGTACAGCGCTGACTTTCAGCTTGTTTTTGGTAGGCTTCGATGCGAAGTAACGGAGCTTACGTGCTTCAAGCGCGTTTCCAGACTGCTGGAGACGACGTGAGTAGCGACGGAGCAAGCTTTCGAAACTTTCACCTTTGCGACGTTTAACATCAACCACAAATTTTTCACTTCCTTTCAGTGTTTACGAATAATGAGCGCATTATGGGCAAAAATAAGAAAATCGTCAAGTTATTTAGAACGGAAAATACTTCCCGCTCAAATATGTCCCAAAAATCAACACAATCCATCCCCCAATCGCCAAAAACGGTCCAAACGATACGGTAGATTTCATTCCTGCTTTCTGCCTCGAAAGTAAAATAAGGGCGTAAGCCGCTCCAATAATATACGCCATCATGAGAGCAAGAATACCTTGTGCAAGACCAAGCGTCACTCCAAGGAAAACTCCAAGGCGAATATCTCCATCCCCCACCCAGGTCCCCTTTGAAACAAGAAATTGAAGCGCAAAAAATCCACCAACAACAAGACCTCCGATCAAAAGTGTTTGCCACGGAATTCCGATCCACACATTTAATCCAAACAACAGAACAATTCCAGGAAGCGTGAATCGATCAGGCAAGACTCCGTGACGTGCGTCGATGAGAAAAAGAATAATGAGTAAAGAAACGAACAAAAGATCGCGCAATAAAAAGATTCCGAAATGGGCCGAAGTAAAACCGATCGGCAGCAATGCAAGTTGTGTGTATCGCCAAGCGGTTACGAGAAATAGAAACGCTGTTGTGCATTCGATCAACGGATAACGAATCGAGAGCCTCGTTCTGCAGTGTCTGCACTTCCCATTCGAAAACAAAAAGCTCAAGACAGGAATCAGATCAAGAACCCCAAGCGTTGCACGACACTGATCGCAAAATGATCGACCACGCACGAACGATCGCTCTGTTCCAAATCGATCTACGACCACCCCAAGGAAACTTCCCATGAATAATCCGAGTATGGTGACAAATAGAAGGGTCATAAGAGTTCCTGAATACTATATGATGATAAAATCATCATAACCTGAATTCGTCTGAAACAAAACACACGAATCTGATCACTATAAAAACAGGTAAAATAATGTTAAACTATCATTAGTTTCTAATTCTCCAACCTGTTATATCTTCTTTATGAAAATAGGACGTAAGGGTTTTACCCTAATTGAGCTTTTGTTCATCATTGCCGTCATTATTCTTCTTGCAATTTCATTATTTATCATTCTAAATCCCTCAAAACGATTCTTAGACGCACGCAACTCGAAACGAAGCCAAGACTCAGAATTGATCACTGATGCTCTTAAAGCCTATCAAGGTGATCATAACGGAGACTATCCAGCTTCTGTTAAGATGCTTACTACAGAAAAAGCATATACGATTGGAACAAACGGAAATAGTGATTGTGATGCAGGATGCACCACAAAAATAACAGCAACATCTTGTATTGATCTCACAACTCTTGTTACAGATGGTTATCTCGAAACCATTCCAAAAGATCCAAGTACAGGAACAGATCTTTTGACAGACTACTACCTGATCAAAAATTCAACAGGAACTGTAGAAGTTGGATCTTGTGACCCAGAAGGTGGAGCTGCAATCAGTGTTGTAAGATAATCTCAACAAAAAAACCCATCGCACGTGCGATGGGTTTTTCATTACGTTTCTTTTTATTCACGTGCAACCGGTGACTGATGAACCGCTACGCGTGCTTCTTTTTTTGTACTTAATTTTTTGACAACAACAGGCACAATCTTATGAATGTCCACAATCTCTTGTGCTCCGGATTCCATATCACGAA
>CAIKXH010000088.1 GCA_903831335.1 Candidatus Uhrbacteria bacterium
CTTATGAAACGCACGAAAATTATTTGCACACTCGGCCCAGCGTCACAAAGTCCTTCCGTTCTGACATCCATGATAAAAGCAGGAATGAATGTGGCACGATTAAATTTTTCACACGGAACACATGAGAACCATGCAAAACTTTTGCGACTCGTGCGCCGAACGTCAAAGCAATTAAAAACTCCCATTGCAGTGATCGGGGATTTACAAGGACCAAAAATTCGGTTGGGTGTTTTGCCTGAGACGGGGGTTTCTTTGCCGACAGGTTCTGTCGTTGTCTTATCGACTGCATCGAAGGTTTATAAAGAAGGCGTCATTCCTGTGACATATGAAAATTTGCATAAAGATGTGAAGGTGGGAAATCACATCATGATTGATGATGGTTTGCTTGAGGGGGAGGTGACGCAAGTTTCCGGAAAGAATATTCACATGAGAATGATCAATGGGGGAATGGTGACATCTCATAAAGGAATGAATTTTCCAGATTCGACATTGAAGGTTTCTTCGTTGACCGATAAGGATCGCGAGGATGTTGTGTTTGGAGTAGAGCAAGGTGTGGATTGGATGGCTCTTTCTTTTGTGACATGTGCAGCAGACGTAAAACTTTTACGCAGACTGATCAAACAAGCATCAAAGCCGGGTCAGGTCTTGCCTCGTATTATCGTAAAGATTGAAAAGCATGAGGCGATTGAAAATTTTGATGAAATTTTGAATGCAACAGATGCAGTGATGGTTGCGCGCGGTGACCTTGGTGTTGAAATTCCCGCAGAAGAAGTTCCGATTCGTCAAAAAGAAATGATTGAGAAGTGCAGAGAGGCAGGAAAGCCTGTTGTGGTTGCAACACAAATGTTGGATTCGATGATTCGTAATCCTCGTCCAACACGTGCGGAAGTCTCTGATGTTGCAAATGCGGTCTTTGATCACACAGACGGCGTTATGCTCTCTGGGGAATCAGCTTCTGGAAAATATCCTCTTGCCGCTGTGAAGATGATGGATAAAATTATAAAAACAGCAGAAGCTTCAAGATTTGATGATGTCCTCTTGCCTGTTGAGGCGCCCGCAGATCAACCATCGGCTATTTCACATGCCATAAAATTATTGGTCATGCAAAAATCTATTGATGGAGTTTTGGCTTCTCAAGAGCTTGCCCCTTGGTCTGAAAGTATTTTACGTTCGCATCCAGAAATTCCACTTTTCCTTGCGGTTCCAAATCAGCAACTAGAAAATCAAACGTCTTTGCGATGGAGCACAAAACCTTTTGTCCTCAAGGAAGCGAAAGAGCAGACATTTGTGAAACGTGCACTCAATGAGTTGAAGAAAAAGCGCATGATAAAAAAAGGAATGAAGCTTGCAGTTATTATGGGTGGTTCACATGGGGAAGGATTCGATCGCATTGTTGTTTGAAGAAATAATGTAGGGGAGGCTCATGAGCCTCCCCTACATTTTTTTTAAAAGAAAAAACATCTCGCAAGGAGATGTTAGACGGGGGAAGAAGAGGTAACAGCCGAGAATTGGGGAAACTTGTTCCCAGTCATCTGTGTTGCAGACGTGTGGTGCGATTTCGATTCGCCGTAGTGCTTGTAGAGGCGCAGCAGACGGAGGCAGACTGCGTCGAGAATGTAGGTCTCGCCTGGCAGTTGCGTCACGAATCGACTGAGCAAGTTCTCGAGCTTGTTCGAGGTCTCGAACGTCAGTTCGTCCTTAGGCATGGTGCCCCTTGCGTCATTGGCAATCGGGTCCCAGTGGTGTGTGGATGCGGCCGCGCTGTCGATTGCGACCAAGAGCACGCGGAGAAATTCTGTGGTACATGGGAACGTGGTACTGAGTGCCGCGTTCATGAAGTTGTGCCACGCCAGGTCAATTCGACCCTCATTGAGGCGCTTTGTGATTGCCAGTTGCCACAAATGGTCTTTCGTGTTGTTCGACGGATCTGCACTTTTCGTCATCTTTTCCTCATATCTGAGCGGTGCTCAGTGGCGATAAACTATCACGTGGAGGCCTTTTCGTCAAGAATGGTTGATGTTCATGTGTGAGGAATGTCATAACCATCTATTCGACAAGAAGCTCCATGTACCTTAATCGCTTTACAAGAAGGTGGTTATTTTGTTACCGTTTTTAGAGACAGGCAACAGACTAGGGGAGGGCGTCATGACTGCCGACATCAAGCTCTTTACAAAACGTCTGGTTCCACCAGAAATCACTCTGTTTGAATCACGTGACTCTGTCCCGTCTTTTTGGGACAAGCATGTTGGTCAAAGACTTCCACAAGTTCACATCTATCATGGGGGATTTGGGGACTTGGCGTACACAGCAGATGCGATCGTCGTGCCTGTGAGTAGTACTGGAGTGATTCCAAGCGATTACGCTGGTTACTTTGGAAATCCCGCTTTGGAGCAATGTCTTCAGACGGTTATCCGCAATAAACATTCCGGCAAGCTTCTCTTGGGTCGAGTCGTAATCATTGCGACAGAAATGGAACAATTCCCATACCTGATCTGCACACCGATCGTTCGAGCAGATGGTGTATGTGGAAATGAACCGACGAATGCGTATGTAGCGATGCGTGGTGTTCTTGAGTTTTGGCGTTATGGTTTTCATAAGCACCGAGTCGTGCGTCGCCTTGTGAAATCCATCGTCATTCCGATTCTTGCACCTACTCCCGGGTTGTTCTCCATGGATACTGTCGTAAAAGAGCAGTTGAAAGCTCTTCAAGAAAACCTCGATGCATGGTCTGAAGTCCAGCGTCGTTTTCGACACCTTTCACTTGTTCCAGATCTGAAGAAACCCTGACCCGATACTCTCGGGTTTTTTTATACAAAAAACTTCCGAGTTCTCGGAAGTTTTTTTGAACAAATCTATGGCTGGCGGACCGGACGGGATTCGAACCCGTGGTCTTCTCCGTGACAGGGAGACGTGTTAACCGGACTACACCACCAGTCCATCCGCCACAGATTTGTTCCGAAATGTGACGAAATAATAGCATGGAGCTTTATCTTGTGCAAGAGGCAAGGTAACCGACAGAAACTCAAGGGTTTTGCGTGGATTTTATCGGGAGGCGATTCTGTTTCGTTCCAGTTTTTTCTTTTTGTTTGCTGTCCATGGCTTTTGTGTTTTGGGCTTTTCTGCCAAATTGATTCCTGCCGCTTTTTTCAGTTCTTCTATTTCTGTATTCATGAGGTTTCTCCATTTTCCTGTTGGGTAGGTGGAAATCATTTTGAGTGTGAGGATTCTTGTGCGTACAACAGCTTCAACTTCATATCCAAGTTCTGCACACATTCGGCGAATGAGGTCTGGTTTTGATTCAGATGGAATAATAGCAAATCGACGCATGTCAATTTGGCGAGCCTTTACGGGTTTCGTGATTCCATCTTTTAATGGAATTCCATTTTGGAGTTTGATGATATCGCTGCGTGAGAGATCTTTATTTACTTCAACAACAAATTCTTGATCAAGTGTGTATTTGGGTAACTGTAATCGTTTTGAGAAAAAAGCATCGTTTGTAAAAATCAGAAGTCCTTCATCTTTCATGTCCATTTCTCCAACGGGAAAAACTTTTTCTTCCGGATCAATAAGATCAAAGACATTGTGTTCTTTGTTTTTATTGACAGAGATTCCCACTGGTTTATTCATGAGAATATATTTTCTGTTGTTTCTGATCCCGCGATCGCGCCCGTTTACTCTTACAACATCTTGATCACCAACTTTATCACCCAACTGTGCGGGGCGATTATTGAGAAAAACATTTCCAGACTTAATCAACCTATCTGCTTCACGTCGTGAGCAATAGTGACCATCAGCAAGGTATTTGTTGATACGGATAGGTTCAGACATAGATAAGCAGAGGATAGTCGAAAAGAGATGATCTGGCAATAAAAAACATCCAACAGGGTTGGATGCAAGTGACTAGTATTCGATTTTGATGGACCGCATCACCGGTTTCGGTGGGGCAGAATTCTCTGGGGTTGCCATTGACTGCGGTTTTGCAACCGGCGGGATCGGAGCGAGAGCTTTTGGAGGCTCGGGTTTTGCCGACTCTGGCACTGGCAGAGCTTCTTCTTTCTGCGCTTCTTCCTCGGTCTTGACAAGGTCATCCTTCTCAATTGACTTTGGATCTGTTGGAGACAATGCAGGCGCCTCGTTTGTTGCATCTTGTTTGATGACATGCGTGGTCGTCGTTTTTGCCTGAACAGGAGGTTCTTCTTTCTTGTTGAAAAAAATGAGCGCCGCGATTATCAGCAGTGCACCTATCGTTCCGATAGCCACCACAAGACCAAACCTGGATTTCCTTTTGGTATTCTCTGCTGGCGCAGGTGACTGAGGTGGTTTCTCTGCAGTTCTTGGGTAAAGAGGATGTGCAAGCGACTTCGCTTTTGGTGGGGGTGCGGATTCTGAAGTATTTGCCTGGGGGCTTGGGGTATTGTCGGTCGAAGTACTGATCTTGATTGGTTCAATTGGTAGAGTGTCTTTCTTCACTCCAAGTTCGTACGTGATTTCAGTACGACACGCTTCATCGTCGACCTTGTTGATCCAGATTTTGTACTCTCCATCACCACAGAACCCTTTCTGTGATTCAAAGATGAGTTTCGCTTCATGGCTTTCACTGACAGAACTGACACGAAGGATGTGTTTGGTGAACTCGATGGGTGGTTCAGATCCGATCACGTAGTCATCGCCAACACAAGCAAGTGGTTCGCCTTTTTCATAACCACAAATGAGCAGTGTTACGGAGATTGGCTCATCCGCTTTCGGGTATCGAGACAAGAAGATTGTTCGCGACACGTGAGACTCCTCTGTAAAAGTATCTGTTCACAGCGTCTTTCGCCATGAGTCCAAGTAATAAGGACACGTCAAACTAACACGAAAATCGAATAGCGTCAAGGTAAAACAAAAACACCCGTTTCCGGGTGCTTCTGTTTATTTTGCTTTTTCAACAAGTTTTGCAAATACTGCTGGATGATCTTTTGCAAGAGTTGAGAGAATTTTGCGATCAAGTCCGATGTTTGCTTTTTTCAAAGTGTCCATGAACGTGCTGTAGCTGAATCCGAATGGACGAACAGCTGCATTGATGCGAACAAGGAAAAGAGCTCTGAAAGAGCGTTTCTTGTTTCGACGATCACGGTACGCATTTACACCAGCCTTAAGAAAAGCTGGACGAGCGAGCTTGATGCTTGATTTGCGCTTCCACATCATTCCTTTTGTTTTGGCAAGCAAATTTTTGCGGCGTTTGATGTGTTGGGTACCTCTTTTAACTCTTGGCATATTATCCGTTAGCGATTAACGTCTTCACTGTTTTTGTGTAAGACTCTGAAAGGCTTTTATCTGTACGTTTTTTACGAGTGATCTTTCCGGTATCTCTGCTATTAAAATGATCCTGACCCGCATAGCGCTTCATGACCTTTCCTGTTTTTGTTACTTTGAGGCGCTTTGAAGTCGCCTGATGGGTTTTGGTTTTCATAGAATGGGTCTCGAAATTCGGTGGAAGTATATAAGAACCTTGGAAATTCGTCAAGAAGTGAATGTCTGGATAAATGTTAGGCTTTTGTCACGATGGCGGTTAATTTACCACCTTGATAAGTAACTTGTTGCTCTATTCTCAAGTTGTATTTAGCTTTTAGGCTCTCAACAAAGCGTTTAATAACCTCTTCTGCAACATCTTTGTGAGCTTTTTCTCTTCCGCGCAAGGGAAGTTCTACGTTTACTTTATCCCCACGGTCGAGGAATTTACCAGCTTGTGCAAGACGAACGTCAAAGTCATGGGCACCAATTCTGAATGTAAGACGAATTCCTTTAACCTCAACCTCTTTTGATTGAGCTTTTTGTTTACGGGCTTCTTTTTCTTTTTGGTATTTAAAAGCTCCGTAATCAAGAATTTTACAAACAGGAGGTTCTGCTTTTGGGGAAACCTCAACCAAATCTAGTTCTTTTGACTTGGCAATCGCAATAGCATCCTCTGTTTTAAGGACACCAAGGGGTTTTCCTTCATTATCAACAACTCTTACTTCTGGAGCTGTGATTTTTTCATTCATCCGGAATTTCTGGACATGAAGGCTAGATTGTCTGGCACGATGGCGGTGAATACGCATAGGGGGCTATAAAGGTGACACGGCAATAAATAAACTTCATCTCACACCGCCGAGTCATCCTGAGAAGGAGTCATCGACGACGAAGGACCTCGAAAGGCCGAAATAATGAAATAAGTTGTGGCTACTATACAAAAGATCTTTCAAAACATCAAGTATTTCTATATACTCTGTTTTGATATGCCAAGTCTCGCAACGAACAAGAAAGCTGGGTTTGATTATGATCTTCATGAAGAATTTGAAGCAGGTTTGGTATTGGAGGGGTGGGAGGTTAAATCTGCGAAGTCTGGTCATGTTCAGTTAAAGGGCTCTTTTTTGCATATTCAGAATGGGGAACTGTGGTTGAAG